>JAHCKU010000001.1 GCA_026125625.1 Burkholderiales bacterium
CGAAGGCGTGCATGCCGGGCTTGGCGTACTCCAGCACGTTGGCGGCACAGGTATTGGTCAACGCATAGCGTTTGCCCTGCGCCGTTACGATCGCCACGTAGTCGTCGGGATCACCGTCCTTGGGACGGAAGGTTTCGAGGTGCGGCTCGACCATGTCTTCGCTGCGCGCGAACGCGGCATAGGGCAGGCCGGCGATGTGCGCGCTGCGCGGTCCCACGTCGGCGATGTCGTTGCCGCGCACGCGCACCATGCTGCCGCCGGCGATGCCGATGACGCGCACATCCAGCGAGTTGACATAGGTGTCGTGACCGCCGACCTGGGCGTGCTTCACGGTCGGCTTGCCGTTGCGGATGACCCCGATGTTGGTGCTGGTTCCGCCGACTTCGAAGTAGATGCCGTCGGACACCTTCAGATACATGAGCGCACCGGCCACGCTCGCCGCTGGGCCGGAGAGCATGGTCACCACCGGACGGCGGCGCATCTCCTCGACCGCCATCACGCCGCCGTCGCCGCGCATGATCATGAGCGGGGCTTCGATGCCCGCCTCGCGCACGCTCGATTCGGTCATGTTGGCAGTGTCGATCATCTTGGGCAGGATGCTGGCGTTGATCACCGCGGTGCGCGTGCGCGTGGTCAGGCCATAGAGCTTGCTGATCTCGTGTCCGCCGGTCGAGGCCAGGCCAATGCTCTGCGCCACGCGCATCACGGTCTCCTCGCCGCTGGTATCGTCGACACCGAACGCGCTGCTCGCCACCACCACCTGCACGCCTTCAGTGCGCAGCTCTTCGAGCGTGGTGCGCACGGTGTCCTCGTCGATGACGTCCGAAGTGAGGAAGCGATGGCGCGGGCGCAGATGGCGGCCAGGCGCCAGCTCGATCTCCTTGATGCTGCTCTGGCCGCGCGCCAGCAATGCCTCGACCCGGCCAGCCATGCCGATGATGCCCACTGCCGCCACGTCGCCTTCCAGCAATGCATTGGTTGCCTGCGTCGTGCTATGGGCGAGGAACACCACGCGCCTGGGATCGACGCGCGAGCGCTCGAGCACGGTGCGGAACACTTCGATCACACCCTTGGCCACCACGCCAGTCGCTGTGCGTGGTCATGACCGAATAGCGATCGACCACCTCGAAGGTGGCATTGTCGATCAGCACCGCCTTGGTGAAGGTGCCGCCGACATCGATGCCGATACGAAAAGTCCTGCTGTCTTCCATGCTGCTTTCCAGTCAGTGTTCGATCCAGCTGCCTGCATCGAGCGCCGTCACAGCGAACGACCGAGCATGAGATAGGAAATCATGCACACGACCGCGACCATCACGCAGCCGACCGGCAGGGCGGTCTTCAGGAACTGGCCGTGCGGGACCTTGGTGTAGCCGATGGTCCACAAGGTCCAGGAGTTGGTGGGATCGACGCTGCCCTGCATGACCGTGGGCGCCAGCCACAGCGTATACAGATACGGTACCGGGATCTCGTTGTTGGACAGGATGATCGCCAGCAGGGCGGCGCCGGTGCCGACCACCACCAGCGGCCCGCGATAGATGCTGCCGATGCCGCCGAGCACGGCGAAGAACAGAGCGGCCTGCCAGGCCGTATGCGGCAGGACGGGATCGAAGATCGGCTTCAGTGCCGAGGACACTTCCGGCATCTGGCCGGTCACGATGATCATGCCGCAGATCGTCCACAAGGCCGCGATGGTCGCGATATCCGGGAAGGCATCGTAGAACGTCTTGTTGAACAGATTGAGCTGGCCCTGAAAGCTGCGGTCGCGCCAGGTCAGCGCGAGCGCGAGCACGATGCTGACGAGGAAAGTCGGAATGATCTGCCATTTGAACACCATGATCATGATCACCGGAAAGATCGGCACGATGTAGGTGTAGTACGGCGTACGCTTGCGCGGCGGCGGTGCCGCTGCGGCGACGTCCACGCTCGCGGCGTGACGCAGGCCGAGCTTGCGCAGATTCAGGTAGATCATGAGCCAGGCGCAGGCGATATAGACCAGCATGCCGATGATCCACACGTCGAGCCAGGGTCCTTCGTACCTGATGCCCGGGAACAGCTTCTCGAAGGTGCCGAACTGGACCAGATTGACGAACGTGCCGGCGCCGATGCCCATGGTGAAGGTGGGGGCCGCCACCCGGGCAGGAATGCCCTGGCTGAGCATGATCGGCAGCGCGATCACGCCGATGGCGATCGCCGCGCCCACGCCGTACATCGACGTGAACAGCAGGGCGGTGACCAGATTGATCACCATCGCCGTGACCATCGGCCGGTCTCCCGCCAACTCCACCGCCGAGCGGATGACGCTTTCGGCGATGCCGGTCTGGATCAGGATCTGCGCGAACCAGGCGCCGAAGACGATGATGATGACGGCGCTGGCGTATTGCGTGCCGCCACCCTGCAGCACCTTGGCCTGGATGTCCTCCAGGCTGATGCCGGCGATCGCCGCCCATACGATCGCCAGAATGAGCAACATGATGATCGGACTCTGGCCGCGAACGATCATGGCCACCACGATCAGGAACGCGATCAGCAATACGATGCCGGTGGCCAGTTCCATCCCCCTCTCCCCTTGTTATCGTTCGCCCCGATCTGGTGCGGAGCTTTGTTCTGGCCGTGCGCGGCCCCCTGTCGTGAAGCTGGTTTCTACTGTGGCCCGCGATCGGTGCCGCGATACAGGATCCTGGCAGCTTCCTCGGTGACCTTGCGATGCATCTCGACCGCGTCCGGATCCATGTCTGCCCGGGGTCGCGGTTCCATGTCGAAGTGGTGGTAGTTGTCCACGCCGCGCACCAGCATGGCGCTGTCGCGTGGACCTGCGAGCTGCTTGAGATAGGTGGGAACGTAGCGCACGGCGAAACCGATGCGCCGCTCGTCCGAACCGTTCGGCTCGGAGCCGTGCACGATGCGCACATGATGCAGCGAGAACTCGCCCGGCTGCAGGACGATGTCCACCACGCGCTGCTCGTCCACCTCGACCTGCACTTCCTGCCCGCGGGTGAGCAGATTGTCGGCGGCGAACGTGTCCTTGTGCGGCAGCTGCTCCATCAGGTGTGTCCCCGGATCGACGCGCATGCAGCCGTTGGCCTGCGTGCTGTGAGAGAGCGCCACCCAGGCGGTGACCACGTCCGGATGGCTCAACCCCCAATAGGTCGAGTCCTGGTGCCAGGAGATATAGCTCGGATCGCGCGCATCCTTGATGAACAGGCTGCTGCTCCAGCACAATAGATTGGGACCGAGGATGTCTTCGATCGCGTCCAGGATCGCCGGGTGACGCACCAGCTCGTCGGCCCAGGTCAGCAGCAGATGCGGCTTGTTCTTGATGTTGGTCTTCATCAGCGCCGTGCCCAGCTGACGCTCCACCCCTTCCAGCTTCGCCCGATAGCCCAGCGCCTGTTCCGCGCTGAAAGCGCGCACGGGAAAGTGATAGCCGTTGCGCGCGAAGGCCTCTACCTGCTGGCGCGTCAAGACCTTCGGCTCACGGGTGGTCGGGTTTGCGCTGGTGGTTTCCATGACTCGAACGATCCTTGAACGATTGAGCGGATGAAAGGCGGCGGGACGCTTGGCCCCGCCGCCGCTTTGACGATCAGGGCAGCTGATATCCCTTCTTGCCGACCCGGATGCGATACAGGCTCTTGCCCGAGGTGACGTACAGCAGGTTGGCGTCCTGGCCGCGAGCGAAACCGACGTTGGTCGGCAGCTCCTTGCCGGTGGAGATGTACGCCATCTCCTTGCCTTGCGGCGTGATCGCCACGATCCCCGGCCGGTGCTCGCAGCGCGACGCCAGCCAGATGTTGCCTTCGGTATCCGCGATCATGCCGTCGGGTCCGCTGCACGGCTTGTCGCCCTTGGTGTAGTCGATCAGTACGCGGCGGTTGCTCGCCTTGCCGTCCGGCGACAGGTCGTAGGCCTGCAGCTGGTGATGGCCTTGCAGCGTATTCTCGCCCTCCTGCAGGTTCTGGAATTCGAACCAGCCGTTGTCATTGCCGATCACGTACAGCGTCTTCTGATCGGGAGAGACCAGCACGCCGTTGCACTTGCCGCAGTCGGTGACGACGCGATGCACCGAGCCATCCGGATCGAGCCGGTAGACCGCGTAGCCGTCCTGATAGATCGCCTCATGCCCGAGATAGCGTGGATCGCTGAAGTAGATACGCCCTTTTTCGTCGATGCTCACGTCATTCAGCGCATTGTAGGGACGGCCGTTGTACAGGCCGGTGAGGACGTAGCTCTTGCCGGTCTTCATGTCCGTCTTCACCAGCATGCGGCCACCGTAGTCCGCACCCAGCGCGGCGATCATGTTGCCGTCGCGATCGAACTTGATGCCGTTCGACATTCCCGAGGGGCTGCGGAAGATGGTCGTCTGCCCGCTCTTGGGGTCGTACTTCCAGATGTTGCCGGCCTGCAGATACTTGTTCGAAGGGTCCTTGCAGAATTTGGTGAAGGTGATGTCGCTGAAGTAGACCATGCCGTCCGGCGCGACCGCCACGCCTTCGGTCAGCATGCAGCCGCCGTCGAAGATGCGATCGAGCTTGGCGTTGGGTGAGATGAAGGCCGGGTCACCGGTCGGCGCCGGGAAGCCGGGATCGTCGGCGTGGGCACCGGTGACGGCGAACGTAAGTGCGGCGACGAGCACTGCACGCTGCAAAACCTGCGCAACTCTCATACGTCTCCTCCTGGGAAAAATTTTGCTTTCGTTTGCTGATCGACGCAGCGCGCCTGGCCGCTGTTGCGGCGGATCGGCACGGCTGCCCGCGGAATGTGCGCGCTGGCGTCCCCCTCGCCTGGTACGCGTCTCTTTCTTTATAAGTAAAATCCTGTTTCAACTATAAAACTGAGCTTCCGCCTTGTCAACTGGACACCGCATCGCGCGATCGACGACACGCTATTCGGCGCCTGCGCTGGAGAAGGGGCTCGATGTTCTGGAAACCCTTGCCGCAGAGCAGCATGGTCTGTCTCTGCAGGAGATCGCACGCCGCCTGGAACGCTCGCCCAGCGAGCTGTTTCGCATGCTGGATGTTCTTGTGCAGCGCGGCTATCTCGCGCGCGCCTGCCGGACCCTACGCCCTGACCCTGCGTCTGTTCGAGCTGGCGCACCGCCATCCGCCGGTCGACCGCCTGCTCGACGTCGCCGTGCCGCACATGCAGGCGCTGGCCCGTCTCACCGGACAGGCCAATCATCTGTCCGTACATCACGACGCGCGCCTGGTCGTGCTCGCGCGCGCCGAACCGCCCGAGCCGATGAGCTATTCGGTACGCCCGGGTGCGCACTTCCCGTTCCGCGACGATCGTGTCTCTGCGCGGGTGATCACCGCCTTTCAGGACGAGACGCACCGCGACCTGCTGCAGGACGAGCTTGCGGCGGGCCGTTCACTCACGCGCACGCTCGCCACCCGGCTCGCTGCGATCCGCAGGCGCGGCTACGACGAAGGACCCAGCGACACGATCTCCGGCGTGGTGGACATCTGCTTTCCGCTGTTCGACCGCTACGGCGTGGTCGCGGCGTTGAATCTGGTGTACCTGAAGCAGCGCGATACGCGCCTGAGCGTACCGCAGGCACGCGACGCCCTGCGCGCCGCCGCGCGCGACATCTCGCACGCCTTGGGAAAACTCTGAGGGACGATCCGTTCTCTTTATCGAATGGAAGTGCTCAACTCATCCTGCAGGCATTCTCCCCGGCCGAGGGCTGCAGCGCCGTGAGCGGTTGACCGGGCTGCGGAGAGGGACGCAGCACCTCGAAGAAATCCCATTTGTCCTGCATCTGCGCTTTGTCCTTCACCCTGACCACGAACATCTCCTGCATCAGTTGGTGGTCGCGCGCATTGAACAGCGCCTTGCGCGGCTTGAGGACGTCGAACTGGGCGCCTTTCTCCAGGTAGGCAATCAGCTTCGCAGCGTCGGTGCTCTTCGTTTCCGCCATCGCCTGCACGATGATGCGCACGGCGATGTAGTCCTGCCATGCCTGATTCTCCGGCGGATGACCGAAGCGCGCCCGGAAGCGCTGGGTGAATGCCCGCGAACCAGGCGTGTCGATGGCATGGCACCACGTGGTCTGCCAGAAGCCCGAGCTCGAATCGATGCCTGCAAGCCAGAACAGCGCGGTGTCGTTTGCGCCTCCGGTGACCGGAAACGGCAGGTTGTACTCCTTGTACTGCTTCAGGAAGTTGGTCAGATCGATGCCGGCGAGGCAGGAGTAGACGAAATCCGGACGCGCAGCACGGATCTTGAGGATGTAGCCCGACCAGTCCTGCGTATTGGTCGGCACCAGATCATTGCCGACGTTGATCGCACCGCCTTCCCCCAGATATTTGCTGGACACGCGGAACAGGTCGTGGCCGAAGGCGTAGTCGGCGGTCAGCGCGTACCAGCGCTTGCCTTTCACCAGACCCTGCTCGGTGAGCCAGTCGACCACGGTACGCGTGTACATGGTGCTGTTGGCTTCGACGTGGAACATGTAGCGGTTGCAATCCTTGCCGCGCAGGCCGTCCGAGTTGCCTCCGGTGTTGAAGAAAGGCCGCCTGCCGCGCTTGGCCTCCTTGCTGATGGCGAGTCCGGATGCCGAATTGATCTCGCCGAAGATCGCAACCACCTTGTCGCGCTCGATCAGCTTGGCCGCCTTGTTCGCCGCGGTGGCCGGGTTCACGCTGTCCTCCGCGACCAGTTCGAGCTTGCGCCCGAGCACGCCGCCGGCGGCATTGGCTTCGTCGATCGCAAGCGTCGCACCCTTGAAGCCGTATTCGCCCACCTGACCGAGAAAGCCGGTGCGCGGCGTGAGATGCGCGAGGCGGACGGTCCCGGCCTGGCCGCGGACGATGGCGGGAAAGCCGAGCACCGCCCCACCCGCTGCTGCCGCCAGCAGTTTCCGACGTTCGAAGCTGATGCAATGTCGTTTCATGCTCTCCTCCTTGGCTCCCCTCCTTTTCAAGGAGGGTGTACCCCTACATAAATCGCCGTGAGGCGGCGGAATGGTTAGCTTCTACCCCACACCACCCCGGCGCTTCGCGCCACCCCGCCTCTTGAGCAACCGTGTTCAAGTGTTGCGAAGAGTTGGACTCCATGGGGTATTGGTTCGGGCCATGGCATTGAGGATGGTGACGATTTTACGCATGCAGGCCACCAGCGCGACCTTATGGGGCTTTCCTCGCCCGATAAGCCGCTGGTAGAAGCCCTTGATCACAGGATTGAAGCGAATGGCGCTCAGGGCGGCCATGTAGAGCATGCAACGCACTGGAGCGCGCCCACCCCAGATGCTGCGCCTACCGCGAAGCGTGCCGCTGTCGCGGTTGAACGGGGCCACGCCCACCAGCGCGCTAATCTTGCGCCCATCCAGGCGCCCCAGCTCGGGCAGCATCACCATGAGCGTAGCGCAGCTGAGCGGACCAATGCCCTTGAAGCTTTGGTAGAGCGCGGCTTTGGCTTGCCACGCCGGCGAGCTACGCAGCCGCCTGGTGATATCGATGTTGAGCTGCCCGATCGCTTCATCGAGCCAAGCAATGTGCGCCTTGATTTGCTTGCGCAGGCCGCCTTGGCTTAAGGCCAACCGATTCGACTCCTGTACGCGCATGCTAACCAGCTGTGCCCTGCGCGCCAGCAGCCCTTGCAGCTCGCGGCTTTGCTCATCGGGCAGGCGCGTGAGCTGGGGATCGATTGCACGCCCAAATTCGGCCAGCACCTGCGCATCGATCCGATCACTCTTCGCCCAGCGACCCGTGGCGCGGGCAAAATCACGCACCTGGCGTGGATTGACCACCGCCACGGGCAGCCCCGCGGCGATCATCGCGCTGGCCGCCACGGTCTCGTAGCCCCCGCTGGCCTCCATCACCACAAGCGCGGCCTCTGCCGCGTGCAAGCGCTCGATCAGGGCTTCGATCGCTTGGGGATCGTTTGGACATTGTTCGGGCACTTCGCCCAGCCCCGCAATATCCAATAGCGCTTTGGAGACATCCACACCGATTACCCTTGTGCCTATCTGCTTCATCGCCGCCCTCCGTTTCCCAACCTTGCGACTATGCGAGCTCGGGCTCACGCAACCGTTCGGGATTGTCGAAGAGATCCGCTCGAGCGAGGCAGGCTCAGCAACGGGCTTACATACCCTAGAGGCGGGACGCTCTACCCGAGCGGCGTTACCATCTTCAGCATACCTCTTGGCCGACATACAAGAGGCGGGGAAGAAACTCGGCACATCGCAATCGTCTTCCCCTCCTTCTGCGAAGAGCGGAAGAACGTCTTCTGCGAAAGAGTGGAAGAACGTCGGTGTACCGCAATCGTCTTCCCCTCCTTTTCAAGGAGGGGTGCCGCCGAAGGCGGCAGAATTATTAACACCACCACCCACACCACCCCCGGCCTCCGGCCGACCCCTCCTCTTGAGAGGAGGGGAACATCAACGCGTCAGCCGTCTTCCCCTCCTTTTCAAGGAGGGGTGCCGCCGTAAGGCGGCGGGGTGGTTAGCATCTACCCCACACCACCCCGCTCCCTTCGGGAGCACCCCTCCTCTTGAGAGGAGGGGAAGAACTTCAGCACATCACGATCACGCCGCCCGCGCCGCACTGCGCGCTTCGTCCTCCAGCTTCTGCCACAGCGCGCGGATCATGTCCTTCATCATCAGCGCTTCTTCCCAGCGATCGGACAGCTCGTAGCCGTCGCGCCCGGTGATCGCGTACTCCTGGGTCCCAGCTCGCACGAAAAGGCAAAGGGTCATGATCTGCGGCGCGCCGCTGTCGCCAGCTGCAGCCATCTCCCACCAGCCCATGAACAGATCGGCCCAGTCCTTGTGATGCGGGAAGCTGATCTGGATCTGGACTTGCTCGCAGCTGGCGACGCGGCCATGGAACCCCAGGCGTTGTCGATGATGCGATGCATCAGCGCGTGATTCTCTTCGGAGATGGGCCAGGCGAATTCGCGACCGACGACGTAGTGCGACAGATCCGCGGTCAGACGCAGGTCGGGAAAGCAGTCGAGCAGGTGCAGAGTGAAGAACAGATCCGTCGTCATGCGATCGCGGTGCGTCTCGATGTGCAGCGGGATCTTCGCGTCGTGCGCCAGGCGGCGCCACCCATCGATGTAGGGGATGCATTCTTCCACGCGATACGGCCGCACGTCGGGTTGCAGATTGATGTGGTCGGCACCCAGCTCCTGCACGTGCTCGATGATCGGCTTGAGGTCGTCCACCGTCCTGGGATAGCACTGCGCCTGCCAGCTCATGCCGTGTGCACGCAGAAAGGCGGTCACCTCCCTGGCATAGTCGCGGTCGAAGAAGCGCACGCCGCAGCCGTCGAAGCCGGCACGCCGGATCATCTCCAGCTTCTCCTGCAGCGACCACTCCAATCCATCCGGTCGGCGCCGCTCCATCGCCCACAGCGATTGATAGATCAGCAGCTTCTGCATGGGGCCCCTCCTTCCTGGTTGTCCTTGCCTTCCCCGCACGCTCGGCGCACCTCACGTACACAATGTCGCAGCATGGAAGCGCAGGTGATCTTCCATGAAGGTCGCGATGAAGAAGTAGCCGTGATCGTAGCCCTCCTGCATGCGCAGAGTAAGTGCCTGGCCGCTCGCGGCGCAGGCATCGCGCAGCTGCTCTGGCTTGAGCTGTTCGGCAAGGAATTTGTCCGCCATGCCCTGATCGATCAGGATCTCGCGCCCGAACGGCCGCTCGCGCACCAGCTCGGAAGCATCGTACTGGCGCCATTGCGCGCGATCGCTGCCGAGATAGCCGCCGAACGCCTTCGCGCCCCATGGACATTGCATCGGTGCGCCAATCGGGGCGAAGGCCGACACCGATCGATAACGCTGCGGATTGCGCAGCGCGCACACCAGCGCCCCATGGCCACCCATCGAGTGACCGAAGATGCCGCGCCTGCCGTCGCCGGCGGGGAAATGTGCGGCGACCACGTCCGGCAGCTCGGAGGTGACGTAGCTGTACATGCGGTAGTTCGTCGACCACGGTGACTGGGTGGCATCGACGTAGAAGCCGGCGCCGACGCCGAAATCCCAGCTGTCTGCCTCGCCCGGCAGATTCAGGCCGCGCGGGCTGGTATCCGGCGCGACCAGCATCAGGCCGAGCTCTGCGGCCACGCGCTGCGCTCCAGCCTTGATGGCGAACGTCTCCTCGGTGCAGGTGAGTCCGGCGAGGTAGTACAGCACCGGCACCGTACGGCGCTGCGCCTGCGGCGGCCGGTACACGGAAAAGCGCATCTCCGCCTTGCATTCGCGCGACTCGTGCGCGTAGTAGCCCTGCACGCCGCCAAAGCACCGATGTTCGCTGATGACCTTCATGTTCTCGTTCACAGTAGCGCCTGCAGGGACTTTACACGCTACGCATGGGAGAAGCGCTTGCGCTTTTCGTCAGAACGCTTCGTCCCTGCGCAGGAAGCGCCAGCGCCCTTCCGGCAGATTGCCCAGCCGCACCCTGCCCACGCGCACACGCTTCAATCCCGCCACGCGCAGCCCGACCGCCTCGCACATGCGGCGGATCTGGCGCTTGCGCCCTTCCTTCAGCACGAAACGCAGCTGATCCTGATTGATCCACTCGACGCGGGCCGGCTTGAGTGGACGCCCGTCGAGCGCCAGCCCGTGGTTGAGCCGCTTGAGGTCTTCCTCGCCCAACCGCCCCTGGACACGCACGATGTACTCCTTCTCGACCTGGGAATCCTCGCCGATCAGCTTCTTCGCCACCGTTCCATTCTGCGTGAACACCAGCAGGCCCTGGGAATCGATATCGAGCCGGCCGGCCGGCGCAAGACCCTTGAGATGGACGGGCGAGAACGATGGATCGCCAGGTGCGCGCTCCTGCGTCTCACGGCGAATGAGCACGACGGCCGGTTCATGATCGTCCTCCGGCTGGCCGGACACGTAGCCCACCGGCTTGTTGAGCAGGATGGTGACGCGCGCATCGAGCTGCGTGCGCGCACGCGTCTTCAGCTCGATGATGGCATCGACCCGTATGCGCGTGCCGAGCTGATCCACCACGCGGCCGTCCACCTGCACCAGCCCTTGCGCGATCAGCTCGTCCGCCTCACGGCGTGAACACATGCCGCGCTCGGCCATGACCTTCGAGAGTCGTACCAGATTGCCGGTTTCGCCCTGAGGTCGTTGCGGTGACGAGGCGTCCCCAGTCACCTCAATACACCACCACCGCCCGGATCGACTTGCCCTCGTGCATGAGATCGAAGCCGCGGTTGATATCCTGCAGCGGGAGCGTATGGGTGATGAGGTCGTCGATGTTGATCTTGCCGTCCATGTACCAGTCGACGATGCGGGGCACGTCGGTGCGGCCGCGCGCTCCGCCGAAGGCGGTGCCCTTCCACACCCGGCCGGTCACCAGCTGGAAAGGCCGCGTCTTGATCTCCTGGCCGGAGCCGGCCACGCCGATGATCACCGACACCCCCCAGCCGCGATGGCAGCACTCCAGCGCCTGGCGCATCAGGTCGACGTTACCCACGCACTCGAAGCTGTAATCCGCTCCCCCGTCGGTCAACGACACCAGATACTGCACCAGATCACCGCCGACTTCCCTGGGATTGACGAAGTGCGTCATGCCGAAACGCTCGGCCAGCGCCTTGCGTGCCGGATTGATATCCACGCCGATGATCTTGTTGGCGCCGACCAGGCGCGCACCCTGGATCACGTTCAGGCCGATGCCGCCCAGGCCGAATACCACCACGTTGGCGCCCGGTTCGACCTTGGCGGTGTTGATCACCGCACCGATGCCGGTGGTCACGCCGCAGCCGATGTAGCACACCTTGTCGAAGGGGGCGTCCTCGCGGATCTTCGCCACCGCGATCTCCGGCAGGACAGTGTAGTTGGAGAACGTCGAGCAGCCCATGTAGTGATGGATCATCTCGCCGCCGAGGGAAAAGCGGCTGGTGCCGTCCGGCATCACGCCCTTGCCCTGCGTTGCACGAATGGCGGTGCACAGATTGGTCTTGCGCGACAGGCACGACTTGCACTGCCGGCACTCGGGCGTATACAGCGGAATGACGTGATCGCCTTTCTTCAACGAGGTCACGCCGGGACCGACGTCGACCACGATGCCGGCGCCCTCGTGACCGAATATGGCCGGGAACAACCCCTCCGGGTCTGCTCCCGAACGCGTGAACTCGTCGGTGTGACAAATGCCGGTGGCCTTGATCTCGACCAGCACCTCGCCCGCCTTCGGCCCGTCCAGCTGCACGGTTTCGACGGAAAGCGGCTGGCCCGCCGCGAACGCAACGGCTGCCTTGACGTCCATGGAATCTCCTTGGCTGGGAGCCGTGGATCCGGAAGCCGGAGCGCGTCGTGCCGCGCTCCGGCCCCGGTCTTCAGCCCCTTTCTTTGATCAACTCGCGACCTTCAGCCCTTGCGGCGCTCCGAAGTAGCGATTGCGGATGGCGGTTTGATTCTCGTAGATCGAACCCTGATTGAGCGCCGGAGGATACGGCATGCGCACCGGCACCTTCTCCAGGCGCGGCTCGAGCGTGGGCTGCCCGCAGATCATGCGACTGTTGAACTCGTCCAGATTGGTCCAGTTCACCAGCGGCCAGGCATCGGCGGCAGCGCACTCGTAGAGCATGAGTGGGCGCGGCCGGTTGGAACGATTCTCGGCTGAACCATGCACCAGGCGCACATGGTGGAACGAACACGAGCCGGCCTTCCCAGGGCAGGACACCGCCTTCGAGAAATCCAGGCCGGACGCGGCCGGATCCATTGCACCGCAAAAACGGCCATCCGCGTGATGGTCGTATACGCCGTGGCGGTGCGTGCCGGGCATCACCAGCAGTGCCCCGTTCTCCTCGTCGATGTCCTCCAGCATGACGCCGATGGCCAGCAGATCGTCGTTGGTGTGCGGGTAGAAGGCCCAGTCCTGATGCCATTCCACCGGTGAGCCGTACTGTGGATCCTTCATGTTCATCTTCGATCCGTGCAGCCGCACGTCTGGACCCAGCAGCGCCATCAGGATCTGGGTCATGGCCGGGCTCTTCACCAGCTGATCGAAAATCGGGTGCACCGTAGTGGGCTTTTTGATGCGCCGCACACGCGGATGGTCCGGAGTATGGCTGGGTTCGAGGTCGTATATCTCGTTGTGCGTGGTCAGGCCGCGCGCCTTGGCAATCAACCCGGCTACCACCGATTTCACGGCGTCGCGCATGGCCTGATCCACCACGTTCTCCACGACGATGTAGCCGTTCTCCTTGTAGGACTCTACTTGCTTGCTCGTGATCACGACTGTCTCCCAGGTTGCCAGGTGCACCCGGCCCGTCGACCGCTGCCAAGCAGGCGCGCACGGACCGGGAGCAAACCGGAACACCATAAGTGACGCTCCGGCCCGCTGTCAAACCGATCCGCTGTCCGTTCAATTCGTTCCCAACTTGCCAGTATCACGCGCCCTGTGCCATCTTACGCTCCGTCCAACGGTTATGAACCGTCGTCGGTAACGGCGCGATCCATTCCCGGTGAGACGACACAAAAAAAGCACTTCATGACGCACTTCATGACCATGTAGGGAAGGAGATACATCAATGAAACTTACTATCGTTGCAGGAGCCGTGCTGGCCCTGTTCGCAGGCGCCGCTTCGGCGCAGGTGTTGCGGGGTCCCACGGATGATTCAGCCTTGAACTTCAAGTCTCAGTGGGGCAAGGAGGATCGTGCCGGGAGCGCAAACCACACCAAGAATCCGGCACAGATCAAACGCGCACTGGCCACCATCAAGCAGAACAAGGCGATCACCATCGGCAAGTACTATCATCGTGAAGCACCGGCGTTCGGACCGCGCGCATGGAACATGTGGATCCCCGGCACCCCGACCGGCGGTCCGTTCGGCAAGAACGCACTGGTCTACCACGACGAGCTGGTGACCACCCAGATCGGCCAGATCCAGACGCAGTTCGACGGCCCCGGCCACATCGGCGTCAACACCTCCAAGGGCCCGGTGTTCTACAACGGCATAATCAACTGGGACGCGTACGAGCGCGGCGCTGGCGGTCAGGTCCTGGGCATGGGTCCGCTGGGCGTGGAGCATGTCGGCGAGCTCGGCTTCGTGTGCCGTCTGGTGGTGCTGGACGCGGTGGCCTATCGCAAGTCGCAAGGCAAGATCCCGCAAAACGCCGAGATGCTGCCGATCCCCAACAGCTCCGACTCACCGGGCATCGTGACTGCGGCCGACGTCCAGGCCATCGTCAAGGCGCAAGGTCTGTCGGAAATCGGCGCGGGCGACTGCGTGGCCGTGCACACTGGTCAAGGCAACTCCTGGAGCAATGACCGTTACAAGTCGATGACCACGGAGCAGCGCGCTGCGGCACGCGCCTTGTTCGCCCAGGGTGAGCCGGGCTTCGGTATCAGCGCCTGCGAATACTTCGCTACGCGCAACATCGCCATGACCTTGGGCGACACTTCGGCCAACGATGCACAGCCCTTCGGCGAGAAGGGCAATGAGCACGCCGTGCCCTGCCATACCGAGCTGCAACCCAAGCACGGCATCTGGAACTTCGAGAACATCGACACCAAGTCCCTGGTGGATGCCAAGGTCTACGAAGGGGCGTTCATCTGGGCGCCGCTGCGCATCATCGGTGCCACCGGCTCGCCCGGCAATCCGATGGTGCTGTACTGATCGGAACGGGTAGTAAGCAGGTAGAAACGGCAGCCCGCGGGCTGCCGTTTTTTTGGTGCAACCCCGCGCAGTCGTTTTGCAACGGCCTGCTACTCGAATACGGCTTCCACCCGTCCCAACCGGTCGATCTCCATCACCACCTGGTCGCCACGGTTCACCCACTTGGTTTCGACCACACTTCCGGTGAACACGAACTCGCCGGCACGCAGTCCCTGGCCGCGTCGGGACAGATTGTTCGCCAGCCAGGCCAGTGCCTCGAACGGATGTCCCATGACGTCGGCACCGCGCCCGCGCCCGACTTCGACACCGTTGATCCATGTGACCCCCGTCAACGCGCCGAGATCCAGCGCACGCCAGTCGCGCACCGCCGTCCCTAGCACACAGCCGGCATCGAAGAAATCGTCGGCGATGAGCGTCGGCGTGTCGAGCGACTTGTAGTCGACGTAGCGGTCGTCGACGATCTCCATCCCGGCCATGATCTCGCTCACCGCGTCCTGCACCGTCGCTCGCGTATAGGGCTGGGCGGAGGCCGGCAGGTCGCGGCCCAGCCGCACCACCATCTCACATTCGACACCGGGGCGCACGAAGTCAGCGTGGCGCAGACGCGCCGGCGTGGCATGCACCGTACGCGCGAACACGCCGCCGGCACATGGATTCGGAATATTGAGGAACGCCTGCATCACCTGCGTGGTGCAGCCGATCTTGTGACCCGACAACCGTCCGAGGGTGGGCTGCAACAGCGCATGCAATGCCTCCTGCACTGCGTAGGCCTGGGCTTCGTCGCCCGGCCGCGCTGCTGCGTCGAGTGCCGGCAGCCGACGTCGCTGCAGCCGATGGTCGCGGATGAGGTGTGCCGCGGCGGTGATGGCTCGTGGATCCAGGATGTCCTCCTCGGTTGCCGGATTCGCATGGACATTCTACAGGCCTCGCCCGATGCAGCGCAGCAAACGGCCTGCCTTGACATCGCCAAGTAGCTCTCACATCATCCAAACGGCCTCCCGGCTGGCATGGGCGGGCGTCAATACAACGAGGAGGAGAAGATGTCCATTCAACATCGGCGGCCGCTGGGCGTATGCCGGCAGGCGCTGCTGCCCGCGTTGGCGGTTATTGCGCTGGCATGGGTCGGCGTTGCAAACGCACAGAGTGCGGCACAGCGCGCGGTCGACGCCGCCAAGAAGATCTGCTCGGGCAAGACCATCACCATCGTCTGGGAAGCCGGACTGCAATCGCTCGACCCACTGAACTTCTCCGGACCGAAATGGGAGCAGCTCACGGGCTGCAAGGTCAAGGTGGTGGAAGTCCCGACCGCCGAGATGTTCACCAAGATCATGCAGGAATACCGCGCGGGCACCGGCGCCTATGACGCGCTCAACGTGATTCCGGCATGGATGCCCGATCTGGTGCAGGCCGGGGCACTGGAGATGCTCGATCCCTACGTCGACAAATACGGCTATCGCAGCGAGCTGCAGTCCATCGCGCCGACCTACCGCGACAATCAGATGACGGTCAACGGGAAGATCTACGCGTTCCCGGACGACGGCGACGTGTTCGTCATGTACTACCGCAAGGACCTGTTCGCCCGCGACGATCTCAAGAAGGCATTCAAGGCCAGACACGGTTACGACCTGGCCGTGCCCAAGACCTGGAAGGAGTTCGACGATATCGGTGCCTTCCTGACCGAGGCGCTGAAGAAGGAAGGCATCTACGGTGCTTCGTCCTTCCGCGAGCCCGGTTATGGGAATTTCATGTTCCAGGAGCGCTTCCGCAACGAGGGCGGAAAGTTCTTCGACGCCAACATGAAAGCCACCATCAACAGCCCCGCCGGGGTGAAGGTGTTCAGCGACTGGGTGAAGGAGAACAAGTTCATGCCACCGGGCGTGGAGAAGTTCGGCTTCGTCGAGAACCTCGCCACCTTCCTGCAAGGCCACGCCGCGATGACCATCTCCTGGCCACCCTACGGCCGCTTCGCCGCCGGCTATCTCGCCAATGAGAAGGCCCTCGACTGGGTGCCGAAGTCCAGGATCGCCGGCAAGGTCGGGTACGCCCTGCCGCCGGGCGGGCATCCCGAACTGGCCGCCGGTTTTGCGCTGTCGGTGGCATCGACCAGCAAGCAGAAGGAGCAGGCGTATCTGTTCATCCAGTGGCTGAACAGCGAGGAGATTTCCAGCCAGCGCGTGAAGCTGCCCTACGCGCTGCGCGATCCGTTCCGCGATTCGCACTTCACCGATCCGGCGTACATGAAGCTGTGGCCGGACGCGAAGGAGTATCTGGCGGCGCTGCAGGCCGGCTCGAAGACGGGTTTGCTCGATCTGTCGCTGATCCAGACCGACAAGTACGAAGAAGCGCTGCGTCAGGGCATCAGCCGCCTGTGGGCAGGCGAGGATCCGAAACGGATCCTCGACGACATCGCGCGGCAGTGGGACGAGACCACGCGACGTGTGGGAGTCGAGAAGCAGAAGGCGGTATACAACGCCTGGGCAGCGAAGTCCGGCGCGTATCCGAAGTAGACAACGGCAACGCGCGGCCGTGGCACGTGACGGCCGTGCGGATCCCCTGCACCGAAATCAGCATTGCACCAGGGCGGGCACTCGGTCCGCCCGTTTTTTTCGATGACCGCATCCCAGGCCGACCTCGTGCTGCGAGCCGGCGCCCGCCCCGGCGGCGGGCGCCACGACCGGCGTTTCAAGTACGCGCTGGTCGCCCCCTCGATCTTCGTCCTGCTGCTGATCGGCGTCTTCCCGCTGGTCTATCTGCTCGTGGTCAGTTTTCAGAACATCACCATGACGGACATGGACAAGACGTTCCAGGGTCTGCTCAACTACCGCCTGCTGGTGCAGGACACGCGCATGTGGGAAGCGCTGCTGCATACCGTGATCTTCACCGCCGTCGCGCTGCCCATCGAGCTGCTGCTCGGGCTGGCCATGGCGCAGCTGTTCATCGACCGCCTGCCGGGACGGCAGGTATTCATCGCGCTGCTGGTCCTGCCGGTGGTGGTCTCGCCCATCGTCGCAGGAGCGACGTGGTCGCTCATGTTCAACACCCGCTTCGGACCGATCAATCAGATCATCGGCTGGTTCGCGGGCGAGGAGGTCAACATCCTGTGGACGATCAATCCGTCGCTGGTCTATCCGGCCATCCTGGCCGCGGAGATCTGGCAATGGACGCCGTTCATGTTCCTGCTGCTGCTGGCGGCGTTGTCCGGCGTGGATAAATCGCAGCTGGAGGCGGCGGCCATCGACGGAGCCGGATACTGGCGCAGCTTCTTCAAGCTGGTGCTGCCGGCGATCTGGCCGGTGATGGCGGTCGCCATCCTGATTCGCGGGCTGGATCTGTTCCGCCTGTTCGACATCGTGTGGGCATTGACCAAGGGCGGCCCCGGCACCATGACCGAGACGATCTCGATCTTCGCCTACGTCAAGGGGTTCCAGCAGTTCGAGACCAGCTACACGGCGGCAGTTGCACTGATGATCATCGTGCTGCTCACCGTGGTCGTGTTACTCGCGCTCAAGCGCGTCCAGCTGGCCAGATGAAAGCCGCGCATCGCAATCGGCTGAAGCTCGCTGTGCGCCTGGCCGCAGCCACGCTCATCACGCTGCTGTTCCTGTTTCCGATCTACTGGCTGTTCATGATCTCGTTCAAGACGCCGGACGAGATCTTTTCCTACCCGCCCAAGTGGTGGCCCGCGCAGCTGCAGTTCTCCAGCTACGCGGTGCTGTTCAGGGACGGCGACGCCACCACGGTTCTGAACAGCCTCATCGTGGCCGGCACCAGCACCGTGCTCGCGATGTTCATCGGTACGCTGTGCGCGTACAGCATCGCGCGCTTTCGCACCGGCGGCGACAACCTCGCCAACTGGATCATCTCGCAGCGCATGGTGCCGCCCATCGCGGTAGTGTTTCCGATCTTCCTGCTGTACGTATGGCTGGGACTGGTCGACACCTTCCCCGGCCTGATCCTGCTGTATACGGCCTTCAATCTGCCCTACGTGATCTGGATGATGCGCGGCTACATCCTCGACATCCCGATCGCCCTCGAGGAGGCGGCGCTGGTCGACGGCTACACGCGCTGGCAGATGCTGTGGAAGGTGGTGTTTCCGATGTCGCGCGCGGGGTTGTTCGCCACCGCGATCTTCACTTTCGTGTTTGCCTGGAACGAATTCCTGTTCGCGCTGGTGCTCACCCGCACCGAGGTCACCACCTACACCGTGCAGGTCACCCACTACTTCGGCGGACAATCCAACTTCTGGTCCAAGATCTCCGCGATGTCCGTACTCGGGACGCTGCCGATCTTCATCATCGTCGGATTCATGCAGCGCTATCTGGTACGCGGATTCTCGCTGGGAGCGGTGAAGGGATAATCATGTCCGACCTCAAGATAACTGCCCTGCACAAGTACTACGGCGAAGTCCACGCCGTGAAGGGCGTGGACCTGGAAATCCCCGCTGGTGAGTTCACGGTGCTGGTGGGACAGTCCGGCTGCGGCAAGAGCACGCTGCTGCGCACGATCGCCGGCCTGGAGACGGCCGATGCCGGAACCATCGAGATCGGCGGCGAAGTGGTGAACGATCATGCGCCACGCGATCGCGACATCGCCATGGTGTTCCAGAACTACGCGCTCTACCCGTACATGAAGGTGTACGAGAACATCGCCTTCGGCCTGCGTGCGCGCAGAACCCCGCGCGCCGAGATCGACGCCAAGGTGCGCAAGGCCGCGCAGATGCTGGCCATCGACCATCTGCTCGAGCGCTATCCGCGGCAGCTGTCCGGCGGGCAGCTGCAGCGCGTGGCGATCGGACGCGCCGTGGTGCGCAACGCCCGCCTGTACCTGTTCGACGAGCCGCTGTCGAACCTCGACGCGCAGCTGCGCGACGAGATGCGCGGCGAGATCAAGCGCCTGCACCAGGATCTGGGCAAGACCATGATCTACGTCACGCACGATCAGATCGAGGCCATGACCATGGCCGATCGCATCGTCCTGCTGCGCGAAGGACGCATCGAGCAGCAGGGCGCACCCCTGGATCTGTACGAGCGTCCTGCCACCCGCTATGTAGCCGGCTTTCTCGGTTCGCCGACGATGAATTTCATCGACGCCAGCCTGGAACGCGGCAACGATGCCTTGAACGTGCGCCTGTGCGACGGCACCAGCCTGGCGTTGCCGATGGCGCGCACCGCGAAGCTGGCAGGCCGTGAAGGACAGCGCGTGGTGCTGGGCGTGCGGCCCGAGCACATGAGCCGCGCATTGGCGGGCGACACGCGCAGCGGGCTGGTGCGCTACGAGGCCCGGATCGATCTGGTGCAACCGACCGGCGCGCGCACCTATGCCACCTTCAGGATGGGCGATACCGAAGCGGTGGCAGAGCTGCTCGCCCACGACGTGTCGCAGCCGGGCGAGCGCATCGGGCTGGCGATCGACATGAACCGCGTGATCCTGATCGATCCCGGCAGCGACGCGGTGATCGGGTGATGCACGATCGCGGACAATACCGGAGTCAATGGAGCGAACGATGAAAACAGCAAAAGCCTCCCGGGCGATCAGACTGTGCGGCACCGAACAGCCGGACGTCGTCGGCCGCATCCTCAAGGCCGGCCCGTTGAGTGCGGAATTCGACAACGGCAATCTGCGCTACCTCAAGGTGGCAGGGGTGGAAGTGCTGCGTGCGGTGGCCTTCCTGGTGCGCGACGAGAACTGGGGTACCTACGTGCCCACCTTGAGCAACCTGCGCATCGAGCAGCGCGCCGACGGCTTCACCGTGCGCTACCACGCACGCTGCGCCGGCGACGGCATGGAGATCGCCTACGATGCCACCATCGAGGGCAAATCCGACGGCAGCCTCGAGTTCACCGGCACCGCCGTGCCCAGGACCGATTTCCTGACCGCACGCACCGGCTTCGTGATCCTGCATCCGCTCAAGGGCGTGGCCGGCCACGCAGTGGAGGTGGAGCACGTCGACGGCAAGATCGAGAAGGCGAAGTTTCCGGAGCGCATCAACCCGATCCAGCCGTTCCTGCACATCCGCTCGCTCACGCACGAGGTCATGCCCGGTCTCAAGGCCACGGTGCGCATGGAGGGCGACACCTGGGAGATGGAGGATCAGCGCAACTGGACCGATGCCTCCTTCAAGACCTACGTGCGTCCGCTCGCCCTGCCCTGGCCATACACCTTGAAGGCGGGCGAGAGCGTGCGGCAAAGCGTGAAGCTCACGCTCAGCGGCGCGCTGCCGGCAGCCGGCGCGCGCGCTGCGGACGCGGTGCTGCAGGTGAAGCTGGGCGCGCCGATGCGCCAGAGCATGCCGCCGCTCGGACTGGGCATGCCGGCAGCGGAGATCGGGCACGCCCTGCACAATCTCGATCTGCTGCGCCTTGCGGCACCAAAAACGCTGGTATGTCACTACGACCCGCGCGAGAAGCCCGGCAGGCAGGCTCTGTACGGCTACCGCGTGCTGTGCGAGCAGATCGATGCGCAATGCCTGCTCGAGGTGGTGGTCGAGAGCGCCGACGGTTTCGCCGAGGAGTTGCGCAACGTCGCGCAGGCGGTGCGCGAAAGCGGGCTGAAGCCGGCCTCGGTGGCGGTGGTGCCGGTGGGTGATCTCAAGTCGGTGCTGCCCGGCGGAGGACGTCCGCCGGCGCCGCCGCTCGATGCGCTGTACGCAGCCGCCCACGCGGCTTTCCCCGGCGTCACCATCGGCGGAGGCATGTTCTCGTTCTTCACCGAGCTGAACCGCAAGCGCCCGCCGGCCGAGCTGCTGGACTTCGTCACCAACACCACCTGCCCGATCGTGCATGCCGCAGACGATCGCTCGGTGATGGAGACGCACGAATCCCTGCCGTATCAGATCGCCACCGCGCGCGCGTTTCTCGGCAAGACGCCGCATCGTGTCGGCCCCAGTGCCATCGGCTGCCGCGACAATCCGCACGGCAAGACCTTTCTGCCCAATCCGGACAATCAGCGCATCTGCCTGGTACGCATGGATCCACGCCAGCGCGGCCTGTTCGGTGCAGCCTGGACGCTGGGCTTCCTGGCGACGCTGGCACCCACCGGCGTACAGGCGCTGAGCATCGGCGCCGCCACCGGGCCGCTGGGCATCATCTATCGCAGGAACGACTATCCGCAGCCGTACTACGACGACCTCGCCGGGTCCGCCGTCTATCCCGTGTTCCACGTCATCGCCGGGCTGACCCGCGCCGCGGGAGCCAAGCTGGTGTCGGTCACCTGCAGCGACGACAGCGCACTGCGCGCGCTGGCCTACAAGGCGAAAGGCGCGACCCTGCTGTGGGTTGCCAACGTCACGCCGCAGCCGCGCAGCATCGAGCTGGCGCATGCGGGCGGCGCCACGGTGGCGGCAATGCTGGACGAGAACAGCTTCGCGCAAGCCACGCAGGATCCGCGCGCCTTCCAGCAGTCATGGCAGGAGGTGAAAGGGAACCGGCTTGAGCTGAAGGCGTACGCGGTCGCCATCGTATGCATCAACGACTGACAGCCTGTTGCAAAACTACCATCTCTCCATTCCATGACCATTGCCAGTATCGAAGACCTGCGTCTGCTTGCCAGACGGCGATTGCCGCGTGCTCTGTTCGACTTCATCGATGGCGGCGCGCAGGACGAGGTGACCTTGCGACGCAACCGTGAGGACTTCTCGCGCCTGGCCCTGGTGCCGCGCGTGCTCACCGACGTATCCGAACGCGACCAGTCGGTCACCGTTTTCGGGCAGAAGCTGCGCTCGCCGCTGATACTCGCGCCCACCGGTCTGCCGGGCGTGCTGTGGCCGGACGGTGCGGCTGCAGCGGCACGGGCAGCGGACGAAGCCGGCGTCGGCTTCTGCCTGAGCACGATGTCGACCTCCAGCATCGAGGACATCGCCAAGCTGTCGCGCCAGCGCACCTGGTTCCAGGTCTACGTCATGCGCGACCGCGAGCTCACCCGCGACATGATGCAGCGAGCCAGGGATGCACGCTGCTCCGCGCTGGTCATCACCGTGGACCTGCAGGTGCAGGGGCAGCGCGACCGCGACGTGCGCAACGGCCTGACCATGCCGCCGCGACTGCACTGGTCCAGTCTGCTCGAGTTCGGGCTGCATCCTGGCTGGCTGTGGCGCTACGCGACCGGGCCGAAGCCGACCCTGGCCAACTTCATCGGCGCGGGCAAGGGCACGGACATGATCACCATTGCCGGCTTCGTCAACTCGCAGTTCGATCAGTCGGTGACGTGGAAGGATATCGACTGGGTACGTTCGGTGTGGGACGGCCCGCTCGCCCTGAAAGGAATCACCTCCGCCGAGGATGCGAAGATCGCTGTCGCGCACGGCATCGACGGCATCATCGTCAGCAACCATGGCGGCCGGCAGCTGGACGGATCCCCGTCGGCCATCTCGGCGCTGCCCGAGATCGCCGATGCGGTGCAGGGCCGCGCCCAGCTCGTTCTGGATGGCGGCGTGCGCCGTGGCAGCGACGTGCTCAAGGCGCTGTCGCTGGGTGCAGCCGCGTGCATGATCGGACGCCCATTCCTGTATGGGCTGGCCGCGCTCGGCGGGGCGGGCGTGAGCAAGGCGCTCGAGCTGCTGCGCAACGAGATCGACGTCAATCTGGCATTGCTCGGCCGTGCCGGCGTGGAAGAACTGGACGCAAGTGCGGTAACCAGGGTTGCGCGCTGATGCCCGGCGTCGATTGCACGGCCGGGGCTGCATGCAGATTTCCAACAACAGAGGCGGCAGCCGATCATCGACCGGTGCGATGACGCGCACAGCTGCGGGGGAGAATGAATGGATGCGTCCCATAGGCGGGTGATCCTGGCGTCGGCAGTCGGCTCGGCGCTCGAGTGGTACGACTTCTTCATCTACGGCATGGCCGCCGCACTCGTCTTCGGCGACCTGTTCTTTCCCCAAGCCGATCCCGGTGTGGGCACACTGCTCGCCTTCGCCACCTTCGGCGTCGGCTTCTTCGCACGACCGTTCGGCGGCCTGGTCTTCGGCCGCCTGGGAGACCGCATCGGACGCAAGCCGGTGCTGGTCATCACGCTCATGCTGGTGGGCGGCGGCACCTTCCTCATCGGGCTGCTGCCGACCTACGAGTCGGTAGGGTTGTGGGCCCCGGTCATGCTCGTCGTGCTGCGCCTGCTGCAAGGCTTCGGCGCCGGCGCGGAATACGGCGGCGCGGTGATCATGGCGGTGGAGCATGCGCCGCCCGGCAAGCGCGGGCTGTTCGGCAGCTGGGCACCGATCGGGGTGACGGTCGGCAACTTGCTCGCCGCCGGCGTGTTCGCAATCTTCTCCTCGCTGCCGACAGAGGATTTCCTGGCCTGGGGATGGCGCATTCCCTTCCTGCTGAGCGTGGTGCTGATCGCCTTCGGCTTCTACATTCGCGCCAAGGTGGCGGAGACGCCGGTGTTCAGCGAGATCGCCGCAAACAACAAGGCGGCACGCTCCCCGGTCAAGGAGGCACTGCGCAAGCACCCGCGTGAATTCCTGGTGGTGGTCGGCGCACGACTGGCGGAGAACGGGCTCGGCTATCTGTTTCCGGTGTTCACCCTGAGCTACATGACCCAGACGCTGGGGATGGACAAGAGCATAGTGCTGGCCGGCATCATGAGCGCGCACGCGCTCTCGCTGATCACCATCCCGTTGTTCTCCACCTTGTCCGACCGCATCGGGCGCAGACCGGTATACATGGGTGCAGCGCTGTTCTCGGCGGCCTGGGCGATTCCGTTCTTCCTGCTGGTCAACACCGGCACGCCAGTGCTGGTGTGGTTCGCCCTGATCCTGGCGATCTCGGTGGGTGTGTGCGGCATGTTCGGACCGCAGGCGGCGTACTTCGCCGAGATGTTCGGTGCCCGGCTGCGCTACACCGGCTTCGCGCTCGCGCGCGAGCTCGGCTCCATTCTGGCCGGCGGGCCGGCGCCGTTCATCGCTGCGCTGCTCCTGACGTGGTGGGGCGGTGCGCCGTGGGGCGTGGCCGGCTACATCATCGTGCTGTCGCTGATCACCGCGACCGCCGTCTACTTCGGCCCGGAAACCTATCGCGCCGACATCACCGCCGAATCGAACTCCGACGATAGAGCACGATAGGATTTCCGGGGTGTCATCCCTCTGATGTCATCCCACTGGTGTCATCCCGCCGGTGTCATCCCGCCGGTGTCATCCCACTGGTGTCATCCCGCCGGTGTCATCCCGAGCGCAGCGAGGGATCTTGCTTTCGAGTCGGCTAGGGAAAAGATTCCTCGCTGCGCTCGGAATGACACCGTTGATGCTTGCGTTCTGGATGACGCCGTTGACGCTTGCGTTCTGGATGACGCCGTTGACGCTTGCGCTCTGGATGACGCCGTTGACGCTTGCGCTCTGGATGACACCGTTGACGCTTGCGCTCGAGATGACATCATTGACGCCAATGGCCTCATCTGGCCATTGGCTGCAAAGGTCCAGGTCGCAATCAGGCGCGACGGGCCTGCTTGCGCAAGTGCCCGCCGTACAGCGCGGCAGGGATGACCAGGATATTGCCGATCAGCCGGTAGGCGAGCGGATAGGTGGCGGAGGTTTGCGCCAGCATGAGCTCTCCGAACACGAGCACGGCAATGCCGGTGAGCAGCGCATGGTAGTACTCGCGTTCTCCGGCCACGCGCGCCGCCACGTAGCCGCCGAGCACGGTGCAGGCCAGTCCCGCCAGCAGCGACAGCAGGACATAGCTGCCGGAGGCGAGCAGCGCCTGCTCGAGATCCTCGGCCGAAGCCCCCTCCCCGACCAGGCGGCCGCCGATCACGGTGACCAGCAGCAGCCCGGCAACCATGGTGGCGGCGATATCGGCCACCAGGCCGGAGCCGACCGCCCGCACCGTGCCAGCCCAGCCGGGCGGCGTGCGGCGCGGCGATGACCGGTCGGCGGCAGGCATTTCACGCGGATCGTCGTCGTTCATCAGGGTCGTTCATGGGACGAAGTGGGGAGACCACAGGGGGCCGGGCGCAGATTATCGCGCGCTTCGGGGAAATGGCGGGCGGATGTCGTCTCAAGTTCATCATCGGTGCCGCCGTTAGTCCGGCACATGTACGTACGGCGCACGCCTGCCCTGCCCCGGAGTTGCCCATCGCATGAACCCGTTTCTCTCCTCTGTCATGGCCGTGGCTGCCACGGTCGCGATCGCCGGATGCGCAGGCGACACCGATCCGGGAACGACTGCCGCAATCGGTCAGGTCCGGGCACTCTACGTCGAGCGCTCACCGGGCGTATTCATCGACCATCGCATGCCGGTCGACAGCCTGGACAATGCCCGCTGGGCAGCGGTGGCCCTGCGCCAGCCGCTGCCCGATGGCGGCAGCTTCGCCACTGCCCGCATCGATCCGGACACCGCCGTCGAGGTGGGGGATACGGTGGAACTGGAGCTCGGCCCACAGCCGGCACGGGTGACCGCGGTGCTGGTCAAGCGCTCGCAGCGCGCCGCCGCGCCCCTCAATCTGAAGGGACCGCGTTGGGCGAGCTGAAGCGTGGGCAAGGCATATCCGTGATGCGCTGGTCCAACCCTTGCTCGCGCGAGCTTCCGATCTCGAATCCGGACCATCGATCCTCGCCATCCCTATCAAGTCGCGCATCATGAAGAGCGGTCTCACCCTGCTTGCCTTGTCGTTCGCCGTCCTGTTGTTCCAGGCCTATGCCCGCACCGAACGCCTGAGCGAGGCGGTGCACGTGGGAAGCGTGGTGGCGATCTTCGACGAGGTGAGTCAGGGCATCTACGAGCCCCGCGGCGCCGACGGCGCCCGCAGCGGCCTGTCTTCATGGGCGCACGTGCGCTTCTCCACGCCGCTGGTGGATGGCCGCATCTTCGCAGTGGCCAAGCTGCCGGAGGGCCTGGAAGTACGTATCGACGACGCCGTCGCCGTGCGCTTCGGCGATGCATCACCCGACAGCATGCTCGACGCCGGATTCAGCACCATCACCGGCGTCCTGGGACGCGATCGCCCGCTCGCCCTGCGCTAGCGGGTCTGTCGAAAATCTGCTGCACTAGGCTGACACTCGGGAAGCACTTGTTCAGCGCTTCCGGAGGTTGCATCAGCGACGCATCGCGGTGATCTGCATCGACAAGGCCGACTGCAGCAGCCCTGCGTCGGTGCCGAAGCAGATCATGCGAAACCCTCTGGCCAGATACTCCTTGGCGAAGGCTGCATCCGGCGCCGCCGTGCCCAGCACCTTGTCATGGCGCTGCGCGGCCGCCGCGATGCGCTCCACTGCCGCCAGATAGACCGGATCGTGCACCTCGCCCGGCACGCCGAGGAAGCTGGACAGATCGAGAAAGCCGATGTAGATCGAGTCCACGCCCTCGACTGCTGCAATGGCTTCGACGTTCTCCACACCGACCTCGGTCTCGACCTGCAGCATGACGAAGCAGCGCTCGTTCGCCGCCGCCAGCTTCTCGCGCGCGTTGCCGCCGCCGTAGTCGTCGTGCGCCGCACCCAGCACCGCGCCGCGCCTGCCCAGCGGTGGATAGCGGGTCCATTTCACGATTTCGCGTGCCTGCTGCGCGCTCTCCACCATCGGCACCATCACGCCCAAGGCACCCATGTCCAGCACGCGGGCGATGAAATGGTACTGGCCGGTCGGCACGCGCACCATGGGCGCGATGTCCACGCCCCGGCAGTAGGCGAGCTGCTGCTTGATGACATCGATACCGGCGCCCGAGTGCTCCATGTCCAGCAGCACGAACTCGGCGCCGGCGACCTTGGCGATCTGCGGCAGGCCCGGCGTGAAGAACTCGAACGCGAACAGGCCGAAGCTGGTGCCGCCGCCCAGCAGCTTCGCCTTGAGTGGATTGGGACGCATATGGCTCCGATGGAAAGCTGTGGGTTGCAGGGAGGCTCCGGAGCTTCTCTAGGGCCGTGCCGCCAGTTCCTGCAGCGGCTGGATACCCTGACGGATCGCTCCCTGCAGCAGCATCGCATCCACGCCCACGGCGAACATGCGAAAACCTTTGGCCCAGTACGCACGGCTCCACTGCTCGTCCGCGGTCATGCACGCCAGCACCTTGCCATGCTTGTTCGCCGCAGCCACCAGCCGGTCGATGGCTTCGACATAGCGCGGATGATCGAACTGCGCGGGGATGCCGAGAAAATTGGTCAGGTCGAAATGGCCCAGCCACAGCACGTCCACGCCGGGCACGGCGGCGATCGCATCGATGTTGCGGATGCCCTGCTCGGTCTCGATCAGGCACATGACCAGCGTGCGCTCGTGCGCCATGCTGATCTTGTCGGCCACGCTGCCGCCCTGGTAATCGTCGTGGGCGAAGCCGAAGGCTGCACCGCGCCGGCCCTGCGGCGGATAGCGCGTGCACGAGACGATGAACTGCGCCTCCTCGGCCGAGCCGACCATCGGTGCCATCACGCCCATGCAGCCGACGTCCAGCGCGCGCGAGATGTAGTGATACTGATTGGCAGGCACGCGCGCCATCGGCACCACACCCACGCCGCGCGCCATCTCACACTGGGCCTTGATCGCCTCGTAGCCGGTGCCGGCATGCTCCATGTCCATCAGCAGGAACTCGGCACCGGCGGCGTGCACGATCTGCGGCAGGCCGGGCACCAGGAATTCCCAGCCGAAGGTGCCGAACACCGGCTGGCCGGCGAGAAGCTTGGATTTGACTGGATTGGATCGCATGTGACTCCGATGACAGCTGTGTTTGTTGAGGAGGCTCCGGCGCTTCTGTAGCAGCCCGTTGAAAAACGAGCATCGCCCAAGCGGGCATCAGCCCCACGCAGCAGTATTGCAACAGTCTGCTATCTGTGCCATTTGCCGCCCCAGGCAGCATGCCCCAGCGCATCGGTGTTGACCACGTGCGCCGGGCGTCGGCCCTGCGCGAGATCCACCGCCGACTTGAACGCACTTTCGCCGAGCAGGCGCATGCACTCGTCGGTATGGCACACCGCGTGCGGCGCGACCAGTACGTTGTCGAGCGCGAGCAGC
>JAHCKU010000010.1 GCA_026125625.1 Burkholderiales bacterium
GCACGCCGAAGCCGTGAGCGTCGTCCACCAGCAGCCAGGCACGATGTCTTTCGCATAGTCTCAGGAGTTGCGGCAGCGGCGCGACGTCGCCGTCCATGCTGAACACCGCGTCGGTCACCACCAGCTTGCGCTGCGCCGTGCACATCTTCAGGAGCCGCTCCAGCGCCGTGACGTCCAGATGTGGATAGACGTGAACTTCGGCGCGCGACAAGCGTGCGCCGTCCACGATCGAGGCATGGTTGAGCCGATCGGAGAACACGGCGTCGCCGCGTCCGACCAGCGCCGGGATGACCCCCAGATTGGCCATGTAACCCGTGGAGAAGAGCAGGGCGCGCTCGGCTCCGACGAAACGCGCGATCTCCTCCTCCAGTTGCTGGTGCGCCAGCGCATGACCGCTGATCAGCGCGGACGCCCCGGATCCTACCCCGCAATCGTGCGCCGCTCGGCTGGCGGCTTCGATGATGCGCGCATCGCTGGCCAGTCCAAGGTAGTCGTTGCTGCAGAAGCTCAGCACCTGCCTGCCATCGACGCTCAGGTGCGCAGCCTGGGGCGTCTCGACCACGCGCCGTGCGCGCAGCAGATCGCTTTGCTGCAAAGCGGAGAGTTGCGCGCGGATTTCATCGATCAGCGCGTTGTCCGCAACGGGTTCCCGCAGAGCGGGCTCGCTGGTGTCTTTCATCCGTTGGAGTCGGGAAGTCCGGGATGGTGGGGACAGAGGATGAGGCCGGGAATGCCCATTCAAGTCATCCATTGCCCGACCGTTAAAAAACCACTGCCTCGTTCCGATACCTTACTAAATTTTTTCAGCATGGTTACACCAGTCCCGGATCTCGTGTCGGAATCGAAGCATTCGGCGGCAACCGCCGACATTGCGACACTGGCCAATCGCATTGCAGACCTCGAGCAGACGGTGGGTCGACTGTCGCAGCGCAACGGCGTCACGCTCTGCGTCTTCAGCGGCAATCTCGACCGTTTGCTGGCCGCCTTCTCGATCGCCAACGGTGCGGCTGCATGCGGTCTGCGCGTTTCAATGTTTTTCACCTTCTGGGGCACGCCGCTGCTGCGCCGTCCCGGCGCAACCACTCCGGGCAAGCGCTTCATCGAGCGTGCCTTCGGCTGGATGCTGCCGGCTGGGCCGCGCCGGCTTTCGCTCTCGCGTCTGAACATGGGCGGCCTGGGCAAGGCTCTCATTCTCGGCGAGATGCGCCGCAAACGCATGCCGGATCTGACCGGGTTGATGGAGATGGCGAAGGCCTCCGGCGTGGAGATTCGAGTGTGCGGGATGTCCATGGAGCTGATGGGTATCCGCTCCGAAGAGCTGATCGACTACCCCAATCTGCGCATTTGCGGCGCGACACAGTTCGTGGACATGGCGGTCGAGAGCAACGTTACGTTGTTCGTTTGAGCTGCCTCGAATCGTTCATCCGAAATCTTCTGCCGGAGCACGCCATGAGCGAAACCATGACCCTCGATCTGACCGGCATGAAATGCCCGGTGCCGATCGTGCGCCTCAACACCGAGGTGCGCCAAGTGGATATCGGCATGCAGCTGGAAGCCCTCAGCGACGATCCGGCCTTCGAGCTGGACGTGAAGGCCTGGTGTCGGCGCACCGGACACGAACTGCTGTCGATGGATTCCAGCGGCAGCGTGATCAAGGCGTGTATCCGGCGCAGGGTGTGATCCACGGCGCAGTTCGAGGCTGCCGCCCGCTACCCGACCATCGATTCCCATGAATGCCGTACAGGATCTGATCGTCCGCCTGGCGCAGATGGCGGAAGGCATGGACGGCGCACGCCGCAGCGAGATGCGAGCGCTCGTCGACGCGCTGCGCACGGAAGTCGACACCGAGCAGCGGCGGGCGGAGGAACTGGCCGTCGCGCAGGCCGATGCCATCGTCAACGCCGGAATCATGATGTCCGAGCTGCAGGCCGTGCATGCGCAGCTGGAGCAGGCGCGGGCTGCAGCGGAAAGCGCGGATCGGGCGAAATCGGAATTCCTGGCGCACATGAGTCACGAGATCCGCACGCCGTTCAACGGCGTGCTGGGCATGTCCGAGATCCTGCTCAAGACCGAACTCAACGAGCATCAGCGTCACTGCGCGCTCACCATCCAGGATTCGGCCAGCGCGCTGCTCACCATCATCAACGACATCCTCGATTTCTCGAAGATCGAGGCCGGCAGGTTCTCGTTGCATGCCTACGAATTCAATCTGCGCGAGATGGTCGAGGCGGTCGCGCATGCACTGGCCGAGCGCGCGCACAGCAAGGGTCTGGAGCTGCTGTGCTCCATCCCGCATGATCTGCCGCCATGCTGGGTCGGCGATGCCGCGCGTCTGCGCCAGGTGCTGACCAACCTGCTGAGCAACGCCATCAAGTTCACGCATCGGGGCGAGGTGTCGGTCGCGGTGTCGATGCCCCATACCGATAGCGCCGGCAGGTTGCGCTTCGAGGTGACGGACACGGGAATCGGCATGTCGCATGCCTCGTTGCAATCCGTGTTCGATCCGTTCGTACAGGCCGATGACTGGACCGAGCGGCAGTACGGGGGCACCGGCCTGGGACTCGCCTCTGCGCACGCCTGGTCGCGCTCATGGGTGGAGAGATCCACGTGGAGAGCCGGCCCGGAGCCGGTTCCCGTTTCTCGTTTGAAATCGATCTGGAGCCCGTCCCTGGCGGCGCTACGCTGGCGCTCGAGGACGCTGCCGCCAGCGCGGTGGGCAAGCGCGTGCTGATCGTCGACGACAACCGTACCAACATCGAGATCTGCACCGAGCAGTTGCGCGGATTGGGAACCCTCTGCGTCGGCGTGCAGGACGGGAGCGCAGCGCTGCATGCCTTGCGCGCAGCGGTCGACCAGCGTTTCGATCTGATCATCCTCGACATGAACATGCCGGCCATGAACGGACTTGAGGTGGCACGCCTGATCCAGGCGGACCCCGCTCTGTGCGGTACGCCGCGCATCATGCTCAGCTCGGTCGGCGACAGCTGGCCAAGCGCGACACTGGCCGCGGTCGGCATCGCGCGCGTGATCACGAAGCCGGCGCGCCAGGCCGAGCTGCAGGCGTGCGTGACCGAAGTGCTCGGCGAGCGCGTCAGTGCCGCCTGCAATGCGTGCCCGTTGCGCACCCCGACCGGCTTCTCGGGCAAGATTCTGGTGGCCGAGGACAACGAGGTGAATCAGCTGGTGGCGCGCGCCATGCTGCGTTCCCTGGGGCTGGACTGCGACGTCTGCCCGGACGGCGAGTCGGCCGTGCATGCCTGGAGCGAAGGCAGCTACGACGCCATCCTGATGGATTGCCAGATGCCCAACGTGGACGGCTTCGAGGCCGCAGGACGCATACGTGCGCTCGAAAGCGAGCGCGGCGGCGGGCGCATTCCCATCATTGCGCTGACGGCGAACGTCGTCGGCGGCGTACGAGAGGCGTGCGCCGCCGCCGGCATGGACGACTATCTGAGCAAGCCGTACACCGAGCATGCTCTGGCCGAGGCGCTCCGGCGCTGGCTGCCGTCATGCGAAACAGCCTGCTAGCAAGAGCACTTGTTCAGTGCTTCCCCGGTTGTACTGAAACGAACTGCTGACGTGCTACACCCACGTATCGGATCGGTCGTTGCATGCGCCGGCTCGCCTTCATGCCATCCAGCCGGTCTTGCTCATGCAGCCGCGAAGCGGAACTCCACCTTCGGTGTCACGCCATTCATGATGTCGGCAATGGCGCGTGCAGAGCCGGCGCACAAGGTCCAGCCGAGTGTGCCGTGCCCGGTGTTGATGAACAGTCCGGGAATGCGCGTGCGGCCAATGAGCGGGACGTTGCCCGGTGTGGCGGGACGCAGTCCAGCCCATTTCTGCGCGGCGGAGAAATCCCCGGCCTTGGGAAACAGCTCCCGCACGCGCTTGATGAGTGCGTTGCAGCGCACCTCGTTGATGGACGTGTCATAGCCGTTCAGCTCCGCAGTGCCGGCCACGCGCAGGCGGTCACCGAGGCGGGACATGGCGATCTTGTGACCTTCGTCCGTCAGGCACACGGTCGGTGCCTCATCGCCCGCGCCGGGAATGGTGACGGAATAGCCTTTCACCGGATATACCGGCAGCGACAGACCGAGCGGTTCGAGCAGGAAAGGCGATTGCACGCCCAGGCACACCAGCACCGCGTCCGCGGCGATGCGCTCGGTCACGCCCGCGCACACGACATGGACGGCGCGTACGCGCTCGGCATCGGCCTCGATGCTCTGAATCGTGGTGTCGAACGAGAACGATACGCCGCGCCTGGCGCAGATCTGCGCCAGGTTGCGCGTGAATACGTGCGCATCGCCGCTTTCATCCGCCGGTGCGTAGGTGCCGCCCACCGGATGGATCTTGCTGAACGCGAGTGTCGGCTCGATCTCCAGGCACTGCGCCGCGGTCTTGACCTGCAGGTCATAGCCGCCGCGGCGCACCACCTCGGCCCGAACCTGGGCGCCCTCGAACTCGCGTGCGTCGTAGTGCAGCTGCAGGATGCCGCGCTCGAGATGATGGTAGTCGACGCCCGTGGCCGCGCGCAGGTGCTTGAGCTGCTGTCCGCTGTAGATCGCCAGGCGCAGGATCTGCAGCGTGTTGTCGCGCGTGCGCCCGGGCAGGCATTCGTACAGGAAGCGCGCGCCCCACTTCCACTGCCGGCTGCTCAGCATCGGCCGGAACAGCAGCGGCGCCTCTTCATCGCCGAGCCACTTGAGGATCTTCGCGGGGGCCGACGGGTTGGACCACGGCTCGGCCTGGCTGACGGAGATCTGGCCGCCGTTGGCAAAGCTGGTCTCCAGCCCGGCACCGGACTGCCGCTCCAGGACATGCACTTCGTGGCCGTCTTCGGCCAGATGCCAGGCGCTGGTCACGCCGATCACGCCCGCACCGAGAACCAGGATCTTCATCGGAACCGTCGCACAGTATGAAGTTGATGCAGTTCGGAGGCCATGGTTCGCGCCGGCTCAGGCCAGTACGAACTCCAGATCGCCCAGCGCACCGATGCCGCAGCGGACGCGATCTCCCGGTTTGAGCCAGACCTGCTTCTCGCGTTTGTAGCCGGCAATCACCCCCTCGGGCGTGCCGGTGAAGATGATATCGCCCGGCTTGAGGGTCATGTGCCGCGAGATGTAGCTGACCAGGTTGCGGCAGTCGAAGATCATGTCGCTGGTGCTGGAGCTCTGGCGGCGTTCGCCGTTGACCTCGCACCAGATGTCCAGCGCGTTGGGATCCGACACCTGATCGGCGCTCACCATCCATGGCCCCACCGGCGCGAAGCCGTCGCAGGTCTTGCCCAGCATGATCTGGCTGGTCCTGTTCTGCAGATCGCGTGCGCTCATGTCGTTGCCGGTGCAATAGCCGGCGACGTGATCGAGCGCCTGTGCCGGGGTGACGTTGTGCGCGGTGCGGCCGATGACGATGACCAGCTCGACCTCGTAGTCGAACGCGCTGGCAACCTGCGTGGGCAGGCGCAAGGTACCGCGGTGCCCCATCAGCGCGTTGTTGTACTTGTTGAACAGCATCGGCGTGCTCGGCGGCTCGGCGCCGATCTCGCGCGCGTGCTTGCGGTAGTTCAGGCCGACGCAGATGATCTTTTCCGGGTCGGTGATGCAAGGCCCGAATTCGACGTCGCTCTCCGCCAGCGGAAGCGCCGCAGCTGCGCGCTGTCCGGCGCGCTGCGCACCAGCGGGGCAATTGGCCCCGCCGCCGTGCGTGAACAGGGCATGCATGCTCTCCGGCACCTTGACCCCGGCGGCCTCGCCCGCCGCCCCCACGTCGAGGACACCCTGTTCGGTGCGTGCCGCCAGCGCCCATGCTCCGCGGCGGCGGATGGTGCCGAGGGTAACGCCGCGCGGCAGATCCGGCTCGTCGGCCGGTGTGGCGGCGGCAGCCGCAGTGCTTGCAGTGACCGCGGGCAGGGCGCCTGCAGTCAGGGCAGCGCTGGCGGAAGCGCCAGCGGTCTTGAGGAATCGGCGGCGGGGTGGTTGCATAAAAAACCTCCATCGATGGTTTCAACGGCAGAACATGCGCTGCATGGGCATGGGGCCGCCAGAAGCATACCTGCTGCTACCGCGCGCGCATCACGATATGCGCTACAGCTCGATCGGCCAATTGATGCCGGCCGACACGCCGCCGTCGACGCGCAGGGTCTGGCCGGTGACGAACGCCGCCGCGGGCGAAGCGAGGAACACGGTGGCCCCCACCAGATCGCGCACGTCTCCGAGCTTGCCGAGCGGGGTATTGGTCTTCGCCCAGCTGCTCATGCCCTCCTGCGCCCACATCTTGCCCGACAGCGCGGTGGGAAAGAAGCCGGGGGCGATCGCATTCACGCGCACGCCGCGCGGCCCCCACTCGGCGGCCATGCCGCGCGTCATCATGGTCAGCCCGCCCTTGCTCATCGCGTACGGGGTGACCCCTTTGAGTGGTGCATAGGTGTTGAGCGAGTCGACGTTCACGATGCATCCTGCGCCGCGCCCGAGCATGTGACGCCCGCATGCCTGCGCGGCGAGGAAGGCCCCGCGCAGGTTGATGTCCAGGATCCAGTCGTATTCGTCCACCGTGTACTGCTCCACCTTCATGCGCTTGTTCACACCGGCAACGTTGAGCAGGGTGTCGATGCGGCCGTGCTCGCCGATGACTGCAGCGACCATGTCGTCGATGTCCTGCGGCCTGGCGACGTCGCATACGATGGTGCGAACCGGATACTTGCCGTGCGCGAGCTGCCGGGCGGTGTCCTCCAGGGTGGCTGCTTCGCGGCCGGCGATGATGACCTGGGCGCCGCGCTCCACGAAGCCTTCGGCCAGTGCGCGGCCGATACCGCGGCTGCCGCCGGAAACGAGCACGATCTGATCGGTGACGGAGAAAAGCGGGTCGTTATGCATGGCTCGATGGTTGACGTGGGTGATGAAAAGGCTGTGTCCCGGCGCGTGCCGGTCCGGGCTCGCTACGCGTCGGATCGATCGGCCGGAGTCTGCTCGGGTGCGCGCTGCTCAGGTCTCGACGGCAGTGGCCCGTGCCAGCAGCTTGCGCCACAGCTGGTCCGGATCGGGGTCGAGAATGGTGTCCAGATCGGCCGGCAGGACATACCACGCGCCGAGCGCGATCTCGCGCTCGAGCTGCTCGGGCATCCAGCCGGAATAGCCGACGAAGAAGCGCTCGACCTTGCCTTTCTCCACCAGCAGCCGATCGAGGAACGCGGCATCGGTGCTCAGATACAGATCGGCGAGGACGGGGAAGCCGTCGGGCGGTGCGGTGGGGCTGCGCACCAGGAACCACAGCATGTCCATGCGCACCGGACCGCCGACAAAGACCGGATCGCTGCGCGCGCGCAGCACCTCGTCGTCGGGAAACGCTTCCGCCCAGTCGAGCTCGATGCGGCGATTGAGGACCACGCCGGTGGGTCCGCCATGCGGCGGGAACACCACCAGCACGATGGTCTCGCTGAAATGCGGATCGTTCATCGCCGGAGAGGCCACCAGCAGCACCGGCTCGCGTCCCGTTTGCTGGGCATGCACGGGTGCGTGCGAAAGCGAGATGAACGCGACGAGCAGCAACAGCAGTGCACGAGCGACTGACATGATCGAGACGTGGACCGAGGAACGCCCGCGGGCAGCAGGGTCGATTCCGCAACGGTACAGGGGTGCCGTGCGCATCGCAAGTGCACGCATCACTGCAGCGAGATCCGCCGCCATGCGCCGGAACGCCAGCGCCAGAACATGGTTGCACCCAGCACTGCGGTGTAGAGAAGCAGAGCGGCCCAGCCTCCCGCAGCACCGAAGCCGAACTGCGGCAGGAAGCCGACCAGGCCTTCGCCCGGCGCGAAGCTCAGCATGTGGGTGAGCGGCACGAAGCCGAACCAGGACAGCGCCAGCACCAGCAGCGTGGGAACGCGCACGTCGCCGGCGCCGCGCAGGCAGAAGCCGGAGCCGAGATTGAAGCCGTCGAAGATCTGATACGCGGCACCGATCCACAGCAGTACGCGTGCCGCCTCCACCACGGCGGGCGCGGAGGTGTCGCCGGCGGTCACGAACAGCGGCAGCAACCAGGGACCGGCGAGCGCGAGCAGCAGGCTGACCAGTCCCATGTACAGGACGTTGACGCGGATGGCGGCATTGCCGACCTTGCTCGCCCAGGCGCGATCGCCAGCACCGATGGACTGCCCCACCAGGGTGGTGCCGGCGCTGGCGATGCCTATCGCCGGCATGTAGGCGATGGAGGTCATCATCATCACGATCTGCGTGGCCGCGCCGGCCACCGCGCCGAGCCCGGCCAGCATCACCTGGAACAGCGCCAGGCCGGTCAGATCCACCGCCGGGAACAGGCCCATCGGCAGGCCGAGCGTGATCACGCTCCACAGACGTGCCCGGCTCGCGCGCCAATGCCGGTGCGAGGCGTACTCGCGGCGCACGCCTGCGCTGAGAAACAGTGCCAGCCCGAGCAGCACGCCGATGAGCTGCGCCGCACCGGTGGCCCACGCCACACCGGCCACGCCGAAGCCGAGATTGAAGATGAATATCTGATTGAGCGCGGCGTTGGTCACCGACACCACCACCATCACCACCAGGGTCACCTGGGTGCGGCCGATGCCGTTGAAGAAGCTGGTCATGGTCCACAGCGCCACCCCGGCCACTGCGCCGAACAGCCGTGGAAACCAGAACTCGAGCGCGGCGCTGCGTACTTCGGGAGCGAGGGGAAAGGGCGCCAGCAGCCATTCTCCGGACAGCGCCACGAGCAGGAACAGGGGCATCATCAGCACTGAAGCCCACAGCCCTGCCCAGGTGACTTCCGCTGCACGGGCAGGGTTGCCGGCCCCATGTGCCTGCGCCACCAGCGTCTGCACTGCCATCGATACGCCGCCGAAGACCAGCACGAACACGATGACGAACCAGTACACCGCACCCACGCCGGCCATGGCGGCCGTGGAGATGTGTCCGAGGAACCAGGTGTCGGTCAGGTTGAGGATGGCCTGCACGCTGCTGTTGAGGAACAGCGGTGCGGCCAGTGCCAGCACGGCGCGGTAGTCCACGCGCCGGCGCCCGGCAGCATCGTGACGCAGCGCAGGCAGCGGGCGCGGCAAGGGCTCGGCGCGGTGCGCGCGAATGTCCATCGGTTCTCCGCTGGTATGCTCGATCAGTCGAGGCGCCGGATGCGTCCCAGTGCCGGTGCGCGCAGCGGGCCGTGCGCGCGCGCATAGGCTTCCAGCGCCTCCACGTCCAGCACGCCCGTCACGCGATCGCTCCCCGCTTTCAGGAGGTTGAAACGGTCGCCGCCGCCGAGCAGATAGTCGTTGACCGTGACCCGGTAGGTGGACTGCGGGGCGAGCGGGCGGCCGTCCACGCGCACGTCCTGCACGCGCCGCCCGGCAGGCGCGCTGCTGCGCCAAGCGTAGCTCAGTGCGTGCGAGATCTGCAGCACGCGTGCCGGAAAGCGTGCGTCGCGGCCGCGTGCGAATTGCTGTTCGAGCAACTGCACGATCTGGGCGCCGGTCAGGGTGATGGTGACCAGACGATTGGAGAAGGGCTGGGTCGCGAACAGATCGGAAAACAGCAGCGTGCCGTCGGCGCGGCGAGTCAGGTCGGCGCGCAGGCCGCCGGGATTGGTCAGCGCGATCTGTGCGCCCGCCTCGCGCGTCGCCCACAGCTGCGCATCGGCGATGAGGTTGCCCAGCGCCGATTCTCCCGAACCGCCCCGGGCCACGTCGGTGGGGAATGCACCCGTGCGCACGATGTCTTCCGCCAGCTCGCCGACCACGCGATCGTAGCGGTCGGCCACGCGCTGCGCATCGGCAACGATTCCGGCCACCACCGGGTCTGCGGCGATGTCGCGCGTCACCATTTCGTTGCGCGCGTCCGCATGCAGCACGTGACCGGTGCGTGCATCGATGTCGAGATCGAGGCGGGTGACGATGCGGCCGAAGCTGCCCGCCGAAGTGACCGGCCGGCCATCGACGATGCAGTTGTAGCTCTGGTGGGTGTGGCCGGTGAGCACCGCGTCCACCGCCGGGTGCAGTTTTTCCAGGATGGTACGCACCGGGCCGGACAGGTTCGGACAGTCGTTCACGCCGCCGCCGGCGTAGCCGCCTTCGTGCAGCAGGACCACGATCGCCTCCACGCCCTGTGCCTGCAGCGGCGGCACCAGCGCATTGATGCTGTGTGCGGGATCCAGGAACTTCCAGCCGGCGATGCCCTCGGGATTCACCAGGCCGGGCGTGCCTCGCAGGGTGGCGCCGATGAAGGCAATGCGCACCGCGCCGAAGGTGAGTATCGCGTAGGGCGGAAACAGGGTGCTGCCGTCACGGGCATGCATCACGTTGGCGGCCAGGAAGCGGAAACGTGCCCCCTCGAACTGCGGGCGGAAGCGGCAGCCCAGACGTGCATGGCAGCCGCCGCGCTGCATGCGCAGCAGCTCCGCCACGCCTTCGGCGAACTCGTGATTGCCGACCCCGTTGAGCATCAGGCCCATGGCGTCCATGGCTTCGATGGTCGGCTCGTCCTGAAACAGGGCCGATACCATGGGGCTGGCGTTGATCAGATCACCTGCGGATACCAGCGCGTGGTGCGTGCTCTCCGCGGCCAGCCGGCGCACGTGCGCGGCGAGATAGGCGGCACCGCCCGCGGGCGTGTCGTCGATCATCGCCGTATTGCCGGTGCCGGCCTCGAGATGGCCATGGAAATCGTTGATGCCCAGCACGCGCACGCGCACCATGTCCGCGGCGCAAGTGCCGACGGGTGCGAGGATGGAAAGCAGGACGACGAGGACGAGCAGCAACCGCGACATCGATGGGGAGGCCTCCGTGGAGGCGCAATTATGGCTTGCGCGCGTGCAACGGTGAGCGCAGGCTGCATCGAGCGCCGTGCACGCGCGTGCAGCCGGGCCGCTGTCCCGCCCACGCTCGGGCGGTACACTACCCGCCACGTTCCACCTCAGGAGAATCCGAATGCGCTGGGAAAACAGCAGGCGTAGTGAGAACGTCGAGGATCGGCGCGGCATGCGCGTATCGCCGCGCATGGCCGGCGGCGGACTGGGCGTCATCGCGCTGGTGCTGGTGGCGATGTTCCTGGGCATCGATCCCCGCATGCTCACGCAGATGCTCCCGGCGGAGCAGAGCGTGCCGGCCCGGGACGTGAGCCAGCAATCGGGGCCCGACCCGCTGAAAGAGTTCGTGTCGGTGGTGCTGGCCGATACCGAGGACGTGTGGAACGATCTGTTCCGTCGTGGCGGGGCCCAGTATCGCGAGCCGACGCTGGTCCTGTTCTCCGGTGTGGTGCAGTCCGCGTGCGGCATGGCGCAGGCGGCGGTGGGGCCGTTCTACTGTCCGGCGGACCAGAAGCTGTACATCGACCTCGACTTCTACCAGGATCTGCGCAGCCGCTTCCAGGCACCAGGGGATTTCGCCCAAGCGTACGTGATTGCGCATGAGGTCGGCCATCATGTGCAGAACCTGCTCGGCATTGCCGGGCAGGTCCACGAACGCCAGCAGCGCGTGTCCGAGACCGATGCCAATGCCTTGTCCGTGCGCCTGGAGTTGCAGGCCGACTGCCTGGCCGGTGTGTGGGCCAACCATGCCGACCGCACGCGCCAGGTCCTGGAGGAGGGCGATATCGAAGAGGCGTTGAACGCGGCCGCGCAGATCGGGGACGATCGCATGCAAATGCGCGGAAGAGGCTACGTCGCGCCCGATTCCTTCACGCACGGCAGCGGGGAGCAGCGCGTGCGCTGGTTCAGACTGGGGCTGGAAACCGGGGACATGAGCCGGTGCGATACGTTCTCCGTGGCGCGGCTGTAGCCTGCGGATCTTCCCTCCATCCGCTGCCGTACGCCCTTCCCCCATGAACGCAGAATGATTCCGGCATGTCCATACTGATAGTCGGTCTGATCGTGTTCCTCGGTGCCCATTCGGTGCGAATCGTCGCCGAAGACTGGCGTGCCAGGCGCCTGCGGCAGATGGGAATCGGACCCTGGAAAGGGCTGTATTCGCTGGTTTCCATCATCGGCTTCGTGCTTATCGTCTGGGGCTACGCAATGACGCGCGCCGTGCCGGTGGATATCTGGCATCCGCCGTTATGGACGCGTCATGTCGCCGCGCTGCTGACGGTGCCGGCCTTCATTCTGCTGGCAGCGGCCTACGTCCCACACAACCGCATCAAGGCAGCAGTGGGGCACCCCATGATTCTGGGCGTCAAGCTGTGGGCGTTCGCACATCTGCTGGCCAACGGCCGGCTCGGCGACATCGTCCTGTTCGGCGCATTCCTGATCTGGGCCATTCTCGACTATCGCGCCGCACGGCAGCGCGACCGTGCCAATGGCGCGCAGCGTGCGCCCGGCCGGATCTCAGGCGATGTGGTCACGGTGGTGGCCGGGCTGGCCGTGTGGGCCGCGTTCGCCCTGGTTCTGCATGCCTGGCTCATCGGCGTGCGGCCGCTCGGCTAGCATACCGCGCCGGTATGCTGGTTGAAGAACGTATCGCGCTGGGTGCATGCCTACATGATCTGGTTCACCACGCCGCCGTCGGCACGCAGCGCGGCGCCGGTGGTGGCGGATGAGGCGGCGCTGCATACGTAAACGGCCAGGTTGGCGACCTCCTCGGCGGAAGTGAAGCGCTTGAGCAGCGAGGTCGGACGGAAGGTGACGAAGAAATCCTTCTCCAGCTCCGGCACGCTGATCCCGGCTGCTGCGGCACGCTGCGTGCGCAGCTGCTCGGAATTCTCGGTACGCGTCGGGCCGGGCAGGACGGTGTTGACGGTCACGCCGGTGCCGGCCAGCTCGATCGCCAGTCCGTGCGCGATCGACAGCTGAGCGGTCTTGGTCATGCCGTAGTGGATCATCTCGCGCGGGATGTTCAGTCCCGATTCGCTGGAGATGAACAGCACGCGCCCCCATCCGCGCCGGACCATGGTCGGTGCATAGTGGCGGGAGAAGCGCACGCCGCTCATCACGTTCACCTCGAACAGACGCATCCAGTCCGCGTCGGCGATGTCGAAGAACGGCATGCGCTCGTAGATGCCCAGATTGTTGACCAGGATGTCCACCTCGGGCACTGCTGCGAACACCGCCTGCGCGCCGCTCGCGCTGGCGCAGTCGGCGGCGATGCCTTGTGCGCGTGCACCCGGCACCAGCGCGGACAGGCGTTGCAAGGCATCGTCCACGCCTGCCTGCGTGCGACCGGTGATGATCACGCGCGCACCTTCGGCGGCCAGGCCGCGGGCAATGGCGAAGCCGATGCCGGAGGTCGAACCGGTGATCAGCGCCAGGCGATCGGTCAACTGAAAGTCCATGGACATCTTCCTCCCGAAGTTTGTGCGTGCGCGTGAAGTATAGCCGCGACCCGCGGCGCGGCGTGCTGCGGGCGCCCGGAGTGATACCCTCGCTGCCTGGAGGCGAAATCGACGAGACAGGGGGTGGTCATGGAATACATCAGATTCGGCAGCACCGGGCTGAAGGTGTCGCGTCTGTGCCTTGGTTGCATGACCTATGGCAAGCCCGATCTGGGGCGGCATCCGTGGACCCTGGACGAAGCCGCGAGCCGGCCTTTCATCCGCCGCGCCCTGGAACTGGGCATCAATTTCTTCGACACGGCCAATGCCTATTCGAACGGCAGCAGCGAGGAGATCGTCGGGCGCGCGTTGCGCGAGTTCGCGCGACGCGACGAAGTGGTGATTGCGACCAAGGTGTTCTTTCCGGTGCGCCAGGGGCAGAACAAGGGTGGCCTGTCGCGCAAGGCGATCTTCGCCGACATCGATGACAGCCTGCAGCGGCTGGGCACCGATTACGTCGATCTGTACCAGATCCACCGCTGGGACTACGACACGCCGATCGAGGAAACGCTGGAGGCGCTGCACGACCTGGTGAAGGCCGGCAAGACGCGCTACATCGGCGCCTCCTCCATGTATGCCTGGCAGTTCTGCAAGGCCTTGTACGTCTCGCGCCTCAACGGCTGGAGCACCTTCGCGAGCATGCAGAACTACTACAACCTGCTGTATCGCGAGGAAGAGCGCGAAATGCTCCGGCTGTGCGCCGATCAGGGCGTTGCCGTCATCCCATGGAGCCCGCAGGCACGCGGCCGGCTGACGCGCGACTGGGACGAGGAGACCGAGCGCAGCCGCACCGACGACCTGATCAAGCCGCTGTACGAGGCCACGCGCGAAGCCGATCGCCAGGTGGTGGAGGCGGTGGCGACGCTGGCGCGGCAGCGCGGGGTGCCGCGCGCGCAGGTCGCGCTCGCCTGGCTGCTGCACAAGCCGGTGGTCACCGCCCCCATCATCGGTGCATCCAAGCCCAATCATCTCGACGATGCCATCGCCGCGCTGTCGCTGCAACTGTCTCAGGAGGAGATCGCGGCGCTGGAAGCCCCCTATGTCGCGCATCCGGTGCTGGGTTTCAGTTGAGCGCGCGTGCAGCCTGCAATCATCCATACCACAAGAGGAGAAAGTGCATTGAGCCAAGAGCAATCGAACGACGCGGATGACGCGCTGGAGACGAAGCTGCCGGCGTTTCGTCTCGATGGAAAAGCAGCGCTGGTGACCGGTGCCAGCGCAGGCCTGGGCGCGGCCATCGCGATAGGCATGGCGCAGGCCGGCGCCGAAGTCACGCTCATGGCGCGCAGCCGCGACGGGCTGGAGCGCGTGGCCGGGCGCATCCGGGCCGATGGCGGCCGCTGCACGGTGATCGCGTGCGACGTGACCGACACCCCGGCGCTGCGCGAAGCCATCGGCGGCATGGCGCACCTGGACATCCTGGTCAACAACGCCGGAACCAATTTCCCCGAGCCGATGGTGGAGGTGTCGGAGCAGCACCTGGACACGATACTGGCGTTGAACGTGCGTGCGGTCTATCTCGTGGCCCAGGCAGCCGTGCGCAAGATGCTGGAAGATCCGCAGCGCGCGCGCAGCAATGGCGTGATCCTGAACATGTCCTCGCAGATGGGCCACGTCGGCTCGCCCAACCGTACCGTGTACTGCATGACCAAGCATGCCGTGGAGGGCCTGACCAAGGCGATGGCGGTGGAGCTGGCGCCGCATCGCATTCGCGTGAACAGCATCGCGCCGACCTTCGTCGACACGCCCTTGGTGCGGCGGGTGGTGAATACGCCGGAGAAGCGTGACTTCGTCATGAACCGCATCCCGATGGGCGCGCTGGCGCGTCTGGAGGACATCCTTGCGGCCGCGGTATACCTGGCCTCCCCGGCGGCGGCAATGGTGACCGGGACGTCGCTGGTGGTCGATGGCGGATGGACCGCACAGTGATGGTGCGGCCGGTGTGGTGCCAGGGCGGATTCGTATGCTCCCGCCATCGTATCGGCATGTGCGCCCCAGGAAGGCTCTGAACGCCTCTCGCACTGCACGTTGCCGCAGGGGTGGATGGCAGTCGTTCAGAGCTTTCACCAGGGGCTTGACGGCCATGCGCCAAGAACATGAACATGCGGCTGGTCCTGACCGATGCTGCCCGATCTCTGGATGGAGCTTACGATGAGCACTTATGCTGATGTGCAGGCAATGCTGACCGCCAAGTTCGACGTCAAGCCGGACTTGATCAAGCCGGACGCCAAGCTGAGCGAGCTCGGTCTCGACTCGCTCTCGGTGGCCGAACTCGTCTTCGACATCGGCGAGATGTACGACATCGAGATCCCGGATGACGGTGCCACGTTCGAGACCACTCTGGCCGATGCGATCGCGCTCGTCGACCAGCTGCGTGCCGCGAAAGCGGCGTGACCAGGTCGATGGGCCGCAGGGTCTTCATCACCGCGATCGGGCTGGTATCTCCGCATGGAACAGCCCCCGACACCGTCTTCGGGCGCCTGTTCGCGGGCGAATCGGCGATACGCAAGGTCAGGAGCGGGACCGAGGAGTTCGGCAGCGACTGCCTGCTCGCACCCGCCGTGCTCGACATCGAGGGTGTCATTCCCAAGACCCAGTCCTTCGCCATGGACCGGGCCGCGCAGATGGCGGTAGTGGCCACCCACCATGCCTGAAATCAGCCGGCCTGGGCTGCCCGAGGACGGTCAGCCGCCGGCGCCTTCGCTCACGGGTGTGTACTTCGGCTGCGGGCTGGGCGGCTCGCAGGCGATGCAGGACGCCTACCGCACTTACTGCTGCCATAGCCGGCGGCTGAAGCCGACCACGGTGCCGCTGATCATGGCCAATGCGCCTGCCGCGCATGTTCCATGCGCTACCGGATGCAGGGACCCACGCTGACCTATTCGGTCGCCTGTGCCTCTTCGGCCATTGCCATCGGCGAAGCATTCAGGTCGATCCGCGACGGCTACCTCGACAGCGCACTTGCCGGTGGCGCGGAATCGATGATGAATGACGGCACCATCGCCGCCTGGGAGATGCTGGGCGTGCTGGCCAAGGAGCACCCGGAAGGCGCTGCGGGCCTCGAGCCGTCCGTTCGCGCTGGATCGCAGCGGCTTCGTGCTTGCCGAGGGGCTGCCGCGCTGATGCTCGAGTGCGAGGAGAACATGCGCCGGCGCGGCGCAACGCCGCTGGCGGAGATCGTCGGCTACGGCAGCTCCAGCGATGCGCACAATCTCACGCAGCCGGTGGCCGACGGCCAGACCCGCGCCATGCAGAAGGCACTGGCCGATGCAGGCGTGCCGGCGCAGCGCATCGGCTATATCAATGCGCACGCGACCGCCACGCCGGCCGGCGACAACGTCGAGATCGAGGCCATCAAACAGGTCTTCGGCGTGCATGCGCGTGCGCTGGCGGTGAGCGACCAAATCCATGCACGGACATCTGGTGGGGGCGGCCGGGGCGCTGGAATGCGCGATCACGGCACTGGCATCGCGCGCGCGGCGTATCCCGCCGACCGCGTTCCTGCGCGAACAGGATCCTGCCTGTGATCTCGATTGCGTGCCGTGCATCGGCCGTGATGCGCCGGAGCTGGAATACGCCCTGTCGAATTCCTTCGCGTTCGGCGGTTCGAACGCTGCGCTGATCCTGCGCCGCGTGTGAGCCCCGCGCAGTAGTTCGTCGACAGCCTGCTGGCGGGCTGCTACTTGCGTGGCATGTCCTTCAACACCTCCTCCAGCATCACCAGTGCGTCCCACATCGCCGGGAAGCCGGCATAGACCGCGACCTGGAACAATGCCTCGAAGATCTCGTCGAGCGCGGCACCGTTGTTGATCGCCATCTCGAGATTCAGCTTCAACGCGTTCACCCGCCCGAGCGCGGCCAGCACGCAGATGCTGCACAGCGAGCGTGTCTTCAGGTCGATGCTGCCGCGGGTCCAGATGCGTCCGCCCACCACCGTCACCACCTCACGCTCGAAATCCGGACACACGCTGCGGAAGCGTTGAACGAGCGCGTCGATGCGCTCGTCTCCCACCATCTTGCGGAACTGCTCGAAGCCGCGCTGATAGTCGTCCATACCTGCGTCCCCTCAATGAGTTCTGTCTGGCCGCAACGAGTTTACATGGAGTCTGGAAGTTCACGTCGCTGCATTTTCTTTCCTCTTTCGAAGTCGGAGCGCGTATCGTGTGGGGGGGACGTAATCCTCTCGAGGAGCGGCACATGCGTGAGAAGACGCCAGGCGCCTATAAGCAGCAGCGCGACGGTCAGCGCCGTGCCTATTCGCTTTCGTCGAGTCTCGTGGAGACCTACCCGGCTCTCGATCAGCTCGTTCTGAAGATGACGTTTTCCGACCCGCTGGGTGCCGGATCGCAGCAGGCGCACATGTTCGCCGCTGGTGCGAAGGCGTTCTTCTTCATCGCTTGTCCATGCTCGATATGCCTGGAAGGTGGCTTCGATCTGGAGTCGGTTGTGGCCAAGCTGGTGGCGGCGCGCAGGGAGCAGGGAGCGGGCGAGCTGACTTGTCGCGGATGGCGCAGCATCGCCCGCGACGACGAGCACCGCTGCCTGACGAAACTCAGCTACAGCATGTCTTTGCTGTACAAGGCCGACAGCCTGCGACCAGGCTGAACCCGGCCCAGGGAGTCTCGCACCTGGCGGCCCGCCCCTCGGACATACAGACGTTCAGATGCAGGTCATCTGCGCGAAGTGTACGGACGTTTCCCCGCGGAATACGGGGCCGACTCGTCCTTGTGGCGGAAGGTGATGCGTGCAATCGTCAGATCGTAAGGCGTCATCTCGAGCGTCACCCGATCGCCTGCCAGGATTCTGATGCCGAACCGGCGCATCTTCCCGCAACTATATGCCATGACACCTACTCCGTTTTTCAGGGTCACGCGGAAGCGGGCGTCGGGCAGAACCTCGTCGACGACACCCTCGAACTCGATCAATTCTTCTTTGGCCATATTTCTCCAAATCATGGCGACGACAGCGACGATGGTCGATGCCGTAGGCATGGTTGTGCAGAGCTTCCCTAGGACATGCGTCGCAGGGGGTGCGACGTTAGCGGAACGCGGCGATCTCGAGGATAGGCCCTGCTGAAAGCAGGATCGGGCGTTGCAGCCGCCTCGGCGCCGGGAGGCGAAGCCTGGGAGTCCCGGGCCTCGCCGCTTCAGGCGTGTACTTACTCCGGTCGAATGGCAGTGGCCTGAGGACCCTTCGCACCCTGCGCCACGGTAAAGGTCACGCGCTGATTCTCTTTCAGAGACTTGAAGCCGTTGCCCTGAATTTCCGAGAAATGCGCGAACAAGTCCTTTCCGCCGTCGTCGGGCGTGATGAAACCGAAACCTTTTGAGTCATTGAACCACTTTACGCTGCCTGCTGACATGCGAGATCCTCACGAAGAAAATTACGGCGAACGCCGGATATGCAGAGACTTCAAGAGGAGAAAACCAGCGGAACAGGTAAGGGCCGCGAACGCGGCACGTACAAGGGCAACTACGATTCAGCGCTCAAAGCATGCATGGACCCTTATACGCATCCCGTCGGGCCGTGTCAAAGCATTTGTTTCGGTATTCGTTACGGTGCTCGTTGTTCTCGTGCATGACGCACGCCCCCAGAGCGTCGCTCGCATCGCGGCTGTTGGCCCTCACGCCCAGCCTGCACATGGTTGCCCACGGGCCGGGGCACATTCGATGGCACGGGTATCATCTTGTCCTGCTGTACCAGGTCAGCGCGGAGAGTGCGGGATAACGGATATCGGGATCCTTGCTCAGAGCTTCCCTGGCCTCCGTTAAATTCGTTTCAGGTCTTGCGCCGATGAGTGAATCGCAGGCCGATCGCACCACGTCCGCATGCACCCGCGAGACGGTGGAATCGCTGTATCGCACCGAGTCGCGCCGCGTGCTGGCCACGTTGATCCGTTTGCTCGGCGACCTCGACCATGCCGAGGAGGCGTTGCACGAGGCCTTCCGCGCCGCCCTGGAACAGTGGCCGCGCGATGGCCTGCCGGCCAATCCGCGTGCCTGGCTGGTTTCCACCGGCCGCTTCAAGGCCATCGACGGCATCCGCCGCAACGCCCGCTTCGACGCGCTGGACGACGTCGCCGAGCAGGTCGATGCGCTGGCGGATGAACGCTCCGCCCTGGACGACGAGAGCGTCGAGGACGACCGCCTGCGCCTGATCTTCACCTGCTGCCATCCGGCGCTCGCAGCGGAGGCGCAAGTGGCCATGACCTTGCGCGAAGTGTGCGGACTGACCACCGAGGAGATCGCACGCGCCTTCCTCACCTCGGCGCCGACGCTGGCGCAGCGCATCGTGCGCGCCAAGAACAAGATCCGTACCGCGCGCATCCCTTATGCAGTGCCGGAACGCCCGGAGCTGCCGCAACGGCTCGACAGCGTGTTGCGCGTGATCTATCTGGTTTTCAACGAGGGTTATTCCGCCTCCGGTGGGACAAGTCTCACCCGTCACGACCTGTCGGCGGAGGCGATCCGCCTGGCGCGGTTGCTGGCGCAGCTGCTGCCCGAGGCCGAGGTTCTGGGCTTGCTCGCGCTGATGCTGTTGCACGAATCGCGGCGCGCAGCACGTGCCACGCCGCAGGGGGACGTGATTCTGCTGACCGAACAGGATCGCTCCTTGTGGGACCGCGCACAGATCGGCGAAGGTATCGCGCTGGTCGAGCGCGCACTGCAGGCGCAATCGCCTGGACCGTACACGGTGCAGGCAGCGATCGCGGCGGTGCACGCACGTGCCACCAGCGCGGATGCCACCGACTGGGGCCGGATCGTGGCGCTGTACGACCTGCTGCTGCGGCTGGAACCGTCTCCCGTGGTGGAGTTGAACCGGGCGGTGGCGGTGGCGATGCACAGCGGACCGGAAGCAGGTCTGGCATTGGTCGAGGCCATCCTGGCGCGTGGCGAGCTGACCGGCTACCACCTGGCGCATGCCACGCGCGCGGATCTGTATCGTCGCCTCGGTCGGCGGGAGGAGGCGACGACGGCCTATCGCCAGGCGCTGGCGCTCACCCAGCAGGAGCCGGAACGCCGCTTCCTGCAGCGCCGCCTGGACGAGCTGGGCGGCGGTTAGCAGTTCCCCTGACTTTTTCAGCGCCGTGTGTCGATTCGCGCGGTGTGCCATCGACTAATCGGTGAATCACTGTCCGTTTCCGGCTATCGAAAGCGGTTGTCCACGGCATCACGACAAGCCCTGAGAGGAGATCGAATGAAGTACATGTTGCTGATCTATCTGGAGGAAGATGCCCTCGACGAGAGCGAGCGGCAGGCGTGCTACGTCGAATCCACGCAGCTCGCACACGACTTGCACGATCAGGGCAAATACCTGTCTGCCAATCCGTTGCATCCGACCGTGAGCGCGACCAGCGTGCGCGTGCGCGAAGGCAAACGGCTGGTGACCGACGGGCCGTTCGCCGAAACACGCGAGCAGCTGGGCGGCTATTTTCTGGTCGATGCCGCGGATCTCGACGAGGCGATCGCCATCGCCGCACGCATTCCCATGGCACGCCGAGGCACGGTGGAGGTACGACCGGTCATCGACATTTCCGGCCTGCCGGGGCGTTAGCGGCGGCGCGCGGTCGACCGCCGCTTTCGAACATGAGCGATCGGATCCAGAGCAGGAGCCAGGCATGAAGGGCATACGACTGTTGGTCGGAACACGTAAGGGCGCATTCGTCCTGACCTCGGATGCGCGCCGGCAACGCTGGGCGGTGAGCGGCCCGCATTTCGCGGGCTGGGAGATCTATCACCTGAAGGGATCATCGGCGGACCCGAACCGGCTGTATGCATCGCAATCGAGCAGCTGGTTCGGACAGACCATGCAGCGCTCGGACGATGGCGGTCAGACCTGGGAAACGGTGGACAACGGGTTCGCCTATCAAGGCGATCCCGGCACGCACCAGTGGTACGACGGCACGCCGCATCCATGGGAGTTCAAGCGCGTATGGCATCTGGAGCCGGCGCCGGATGATCCGGACACCGTGTATGCCGGCGTCGAGGACGCAGCCCTGTTCCGTTCCCGTGACGGCGGCAGAAGCTGGCAGGAGCTGCCGGGGCTGCGCACGGTGAAGGGCCATCTGTGGCAGCCGGGAGCAGGTGGCATGTGCCTGCACACCATCGTGCTCGATCCGGTGCAGCGCAAGCGCATGTTCGTGGCTATTTCGGCGGCAGGCGCCTTCCGCACCGATGACGGCGGTGAAACCTGGCGACCCATCAATCAGGGACTGCATTCGCCCTATCAGCTGCCGGATCCGGACGCCGAGGTCGGACACTGCGTGCACCGCATCGCCATGCATCCGACGCGGCCGAA
>JAHCKU010000100.1 GCA_026125625.1 Burkholderiales bacterium
AACGCACGGCGCACTCGGGACCCTATGCCTGCGTGCTCGGCAACAAGCTCTTCGTAACCGCGCATACGCCGCTTACAGGCTCTTCGGTGCTACCCTCCGAGCAGATAACCCCTCTGCTGGAGCGCGGACCGCTGCTACGCTCGTCCAACATCCAGGAAGATATCGGCCTCGTCGTCGCACTCGGCGGGGAGAACATCGACATCGTGGTCGCGACACCGCCGCGGGCACAGTTTCTTCAGGTTACGGCCGACGCCAAGTACCTGTTCCGCGTCTACGAGCGGTTCGTGCTGCGGATCAAGGAAACGACAATCCTATCGAAGGGGTCCGTCTACTGCTTCCGTTGATGCACAGGGGACTCGTCCGCGCATAAAGCATCGCCCGCACATGCACAACAAGGTCGTCATCCTCGGCGGCGGCGTCGGCGGACTGAGCGCCGCGCACGAGCTGATCGAGCGCGGCTTCGACGTCGAGGTGTACGAACTGCTGGCCGTCCCCGGTGGCAAGGCACGCAGCGTCTCGGTGCCCGGCACCGGTACGGATGGCCGCAAGGGACTTCCGGGCGAGCACGGCTTCCGTTTCTTTCCTCGCTTCTACAAGCACGTCGTCGACACCATGCGACGAATCCCGTACGGCCAGGGGCGCAGCGTGGCGGACAATCTGGTGGACACCACCCGCGTGCAGTTGTGCCGCTTCGGCCGGCATCCGGTCGAAGTGCCGGCGCGTTTCGTACGCACCGTGAACGACATGCGCGTAGTCCTGGACGATCTCGGGCGCTTCCTCGGCGGGGATCTCGGTATCACGCATGACGAGCTCGCGTTCTTCGCCTCGCGCGTATGGCAGATCCTCACTTCCTGCCTCGAACGGCGGATGAACGAGTACGAGAAGATCGGCTGGTGGGAATTCATCGACGCCGAGTCGCGCTCGCCGGCCTACCAGAAGCTGCTGGGTCACGGCATCACGCGCTCGCTGGTGGCGGCCAAGGCCAATGAAGCCAGCACCAAGACCATCGGCGACATCTTCGTACAGCTGCTGTTCGACATCGCCACACCCGGCCCCAGCACGGATCGCGTCTTGAACGGCCCCACCAACGAAGTGTGGATCGATCCCTGGCTCGACCATCTGCGCAGCCGGGGCGTGCATTACCAGCTGAACGCCAAGGTGACGGCCGTCCACCTCGAGAACCAGCGTATCCGTGACATCGAGGTGCAAATCGACGGCACCCCGCACAGAGTCGGCGGAGACTACTTCGTTTTTGCCGTGCCGGTGGAGGACATGGTCGATCTCATCTCGCCGCAGATGCTGCAGATCGATCCGGGCCTCGCCTCGCTCTACCAGCTGGACGACATCACGGAATGGATGAACGGCATCCAGATCTACTTGACCGAGGACGTGAAGATCGCGCACGGGCATACCATTCACGTGGATTCGCCGTGGGCGCTGACGTCCATCTCCCAGGCCCAGTTCTGGGAGGGCATCGACCTGTCGCGCTACGGCGATGGCCAGGTGCGCGGCATCATCTCGGTCGACATCTCGGAGTGGGAACGCCCCGGCCTGAACGGCAAGGCGGCCAGGGACTGCACGCCGGAGGAAGTCAAGGCGGAGGTCTGGGATCAGCTCAAGCGCAGCCTGAACTACAGCGATCACGTCCTGCTGCGCGATGACATGCTCCATCACTGGTTCCTCGATCCCAGCCTGGAGCTGCGCGAGGGTGACGACGACGTCAACGAGGAACCTCTGCTGGTCAACCTGGTTAACACGTGGAAGCTGCGCCCGGAAGCAGTCACGCGCATTCCCAACATGTTCCTGGCATCCGACTACGTGCGTACCTACACCGATCTGGCCACCATGGAAGCGGCCAACGAGGCTGCGCGGCGTGCGGTGAACGGCCTCCTGAAAGCGAGCGGTTCGGCGTGCGCGCCCTGCCCGGTGTGGATGCTGCATGAGCCCGAGATCCTCGCGCCCTGGCGCGAGCTGGACCGCATTCGCTACCAGCAGGGCCTGCCGTGGGATGGCACGCTGGTGGAAGTCGGTCTGTCCCTCATCCAGCTGCTGGACAGCACCGTCCAGGCACTGGAGCAGGCCAGCGAGCGCAATCAGGTGTTCTCCAATCAGGGAATCGATCTACAGGTCCTGCAAAAGGAAGCCTACGCACTCATCGAGCGCGATCCCCAGGATCAGATGGCCTCCGAGCTCAGGCGTGAAGGCATGGTGCTGGTCGAGCGCCTGGTTCAGCTCTTCGCCCTGCGCCTGGCGGAGGGGCGCGGCGCCATACACACTCCGGCGGCGCGGCCGCCGGGCGGCGTGCGCATCGTGCCGCACTAGCAGGAAGCCGTGGAGGGCGACGCATCGATGACCGATCCCGATCCCGCATGGGAGCGGGAGCTGCTGCTGCAACTGACGCAGTATCGCGAATACTCCACGCGCGGCATGCTCGATGCCGTGCCACGGCGCGAACCGCGCCGTTATCTCTACGACCCCTTGTCGGAACATCTGTCACGGATCGGCAAGAGCATCCGGCCGGCCCTTTGCATCGCCACCTGCCAGGCCCATGGCGGAGATCCGGCACGCGCGGTGAACTCGGCCAGTGCATTGGAGATGCTGCACAACGCCTTTCTCGTGCACGACGACATCGAAGACGACAGCGAGTACCGCCGCGGGCTCCCGACGATGCATGCGCAGCACGGAATCGCACTGGCAGTGAATGCCGGAGACATGATGAATGCATTGAGCGTGCGCATGCTGCGGCAAAACGTTCCGACCTTGGGTCCGGAGCTGTCGGCGCGCATCCTCGAGGAGTTCGATCACATGCTGATCGAGTCGCTCGAAGGACAGGCCATGGAGCTCGGCTGGATCCGCGACAACCGCGTCGATATCCTCGACGACGACTATCTGCGCATGGCGCTCAAGAAGACATGCTGGTACAGCTTCATCCATCCGTGCCGCATCGGAGCGCTGATCGCCGGCGTAGCGCCCGGCAACCTGGAACGCTTTCACCGCTTCGGGTTCTACCTCGGCCTTGCCTTCCAGATTCAGGATGATCTCCTCAATCTGTCAGGAGACAGAAGCAAGTACGGCAAGGAGATCGGCGGCGATCTGCTCGAGGGTAAACGCACCTTGATGCTGATTCACCTGCTGCGCAACCTTCGCGGCGGCGACCGGCAGCGGCTGATGGATTTTCTCGCCCGGCCCCGGCCCGGCCGGGAGCAAGGAGAGGTCGAATGGATCCTGGAAATGATGAAAGCGCTGGGCGGCCTGGACTATGGCCGCGCGGCTTCCAGGCACTTCGCCGAGGCTGCGCTGTTCGAATTCGAACAGGCTTTTGCCTACGCCGGCGATTCAGAACACAAGACCTTCATCCACCGTATCATCCGCTATATGATCACGCGCGATCAGTAGCCTTGGCAGGCTGTCGAAAAATGCGTGGCGAGCGAAGGGAGCCGAGTCATGTCCCACTACCGAAGGCGGCCGTTGATCGATCCTGGGCCGAATGTGCTGACGGAGATGCCCGCGATGCTTGCGGCCCGCAAGCTGATGCCGTTTCCTGGCCCTTCGAGCCAGGCGCTGCTCGATGCGATCCGGGTCGAACCCTTTGCATCGACCGCCGCCGACGCGACCAACCCGGACACCCTGCCCGCCGCCGTCAGCGAGCAGGCCAGAACCTTGGTTCCGAGGGCGTCGTCCATTCTCGACGACGAGATGGCGCTCGGAGTGCTGTCGGCGCACGAGACATCGCTCTCATCGCATGCCGCGCCTGTACCGGGGCCGGTGTTCGACGGCGGCGGGGACTCGCTGCTGAAGGAGCTTCACACCTTCGTCGACCGCTTCGCGGCGCTGATGCCGCAACCGGTCGCCACTTCACCAGCCGCGCAAGCCGACAGCACATTGCCTCGATTGCTGAGCAAGTCCGCCGTGGCGCCGGGGCAGTCCGTAACCTTGTCCATGCACCTGCACAACGAGGAAGCCCGTACCGTGCACCTTGTGCCTCGCGTGACCGACCTGCTGGGCGATACCGGGGACACGTGCATACCTGCCCTTTGCATTGCCCTGTCTGCATCCGAAGTGCAGATGGCGCCGGGTGAGAAGCTGGAATTGTCCCTCGTCGTCACCCCGCCCGCGGGATGCCCGGGCGGCTGCTATTCAGGCCTGCTGGTGATCGCCGGACTGTCGGGAGTGCGTGCCTTGATCATCGTCGACGTTGCCCACGGCGGTTGAATCGCGGTCTTTTGCACAACCCCGCACGACATTTCTCGACGGACCGATCCGGTCAGACCTCCAGCCACTCCTTTCTTACCTGCTCGTTGGCCAGCAGTTCATCGGGCTTGCCCTCGAACACGATCTGACCGTGCCCCATGACGTACAGGCGCTGTGAGATTTTCAGTGCAATGGTGAGCTTCTGCTCGACCAGCAGAATGGACAGGCCGCGATTCTTCATCTCTTCCAGCAGACCGGCCACCAGATCCACGATCTTCGGCGCCAGCCCTTCGGTCGGCTCGTCGATCATGACCAGCTCTGGATCGCCCATCAGCGTACGGCACAAGGTCAGCATCTGCTGCTCACCACCCGACATCACCCCTGCCGGGGCTTCGGCCCGTTCGCGCAGCACGGGAAACAGCTGGAACATGTCCTCCATGCTCCAGCGCCCCTTCTGGGTCGCGCGCTTCTGTCCCAGCAGCAGATTCTGGCGCACGGTGAGCGACGGAAAGATGTCGCGACTCTCGGGGACGTAGCCCAGTCCGCAGCGTGCCACGCGGTAGGCTTCCAGCGCACCGATCTCCTTGCCCTGAAAGCGCACCGAGCCGCTCTTGTCCACCTGCCCCATGATTGCCTTGATCGTGGTCGAACGTCCGGCGCCATTGCGTCCCAGCAGCGACACGATCTCGCCGGCACCCACGCGCAGGTTCACCCCGTGCAGGATGTGGCTCTTACCGTAGTAGGCGTGCAAGTCGGTGACTGCGAGCATCGTTCACTCCGCCATCGCGCCCAGATACGCTTCCTGCACCGCCGGGTTGGCGCGGATTTCGGCCGGCGTCCCGGTGGCCAGCACCTTGCCGTAGACCAGCACCGAGATGCGGTCGGCCAATCCGAATACCACACCCATGTCGTGCTCGACCATGATCAGCGTCTTGCCCTGGCTGACGGAGCGGATCAGATCCACTGCCTCCGCGGTCTCGCTGTGACTCATACCTGCGGTCGGCTCATCCAGCAGAATCACCTCGGCACCTCCGGCGATGGTGACGCCGATCTCGAGCGCGCGCTGCTCGGCGTAGGACAGCACTCCGGCCATGCGGTCGCGTCGGCGCGCCAGTCCGATGCGCTCGACGATGTCCTGCGCGTGCGCCTGCACCTGCCCCAGCGAGCCGACACGATGCCAGAAGGAATAGCGGTAGCCCATCGACCACAGCAGCGCGCAGCGCACGTTCTCGAATACCGACAGCTTGGGGAAGATGTTGGTGATCTGGAAGCTGCGCGAAAGGCCCCGGCGGTTGATGGCGTTCGGGGTGGTGTTGCTGATGTCCTGTCCGTCGAGCAGGATCTGTCCGGAGGTGATCGGGAAACGGCCGCTGATCAGATTGAACAACGTCGACTTGCCGGCACCGTTCGGTCCGATCACGGCATGCCGCTCGTTCCTGCCGACCGCGAGATCCACGCCGTTGATGATCTCCGTGCGTCCGAAACGCTTGTAGACCTGACGCAGTTCCAGGATCGTGCTCATGCATCCCTCGCCTGCAGCTCGACGTGGACCGCCGCCCATGCCCGTTTCACCACCGGCAGGGTGAACAGGAACGCGGCCAATCCCACCGCGAACACGGCGCCTGCCACCAGCCATGGCTTGAGCAGGGTCACGTCCACGTGGAAGCCGAACAGATTGAACTCGCGGCCCAATGCCGCACCTTGCTCGAAGTGGTAGAGCATCTCGACCAGGGCGATGAACCCGAGCAGCATGACCGCCAGCATCGCCCCGCACAGCAGATACCCAGGGATCAGCCTGGACAACAGGCCGTGTCGCAACGGCGCGGCATGCACGGCGAACAGGCTGGCGATGCCGCCGGGCGCAAACAGGATCATGATCACGAAGAACAGGCCGAAATACAGCAGCCACGCTTGCGTGTAGGTCGACAGCGCCGACTGCAGGTAAGACACCAGCACGGCGCCGATCACCGGACCGAAGAAATGCCCGATGCCGCCGACGAACGCCATGAACAGCACGTTGCCGGAGGCCATCAGGCCAAGCGTCTCCGCCGTCACGATCTCATAGTTGATGGTGGCCAGCCCACCGGCGATCCCGGCAAAGAACGAGGCCAGACAGAACATCCGATAGCGCACACGCGTGGGGTCGTAGCCGATGAAGCGCACGCGCTCCGGGTTGTCGCGCACGGCGTTGGCCATGCGTCCCAGCGGCGTCTGGGTGAGCGCGTACATGGCGATCATGCACAGCAGGCACCATCCGGCGATCAGGTAGTACACCTCGATCTGCGGGCCGAAGCTCACGCCCAGCACCGGATCGCCGACCACGCGGTCGGTCACGATGCCGCCCTCGCCGCCGAAGAAAGCGGGGAACATGAGCGCGGAAGCCGCCACCATCTCGGCGATGCCGAGCGAGATCATCGCGAACGGCGTGCCGGAGCGCTTGGTCGTGACGTAGCCGAAGACGATGCCGAAGCCCAGACCGGCGAGCCCGCCGACCAGGGGCAGCAGCGTCACCGGCAATCCCAGCGCACCGGCGCCGATGGCGTTGAGCACGTGTGCGCAGACGAAGGAACCGAGGCCGAAATACACGGCATGCCCGAACGAGAGCATGCCGGTCTGTCCCAGCAGCATGTTGTAGGACAGCGCAAAGATCACGGCGATGCCCATCTGGCTGAGCATGGACAGCGCAAAGCTCTGCTCGAACAGCAGTGGCAGAACCAGCAGCACGGCGGCGACCACGCTCCACAATGCCAGCTGACGCCCGAGCGCGAAGCGCGTCCGCGGCAAGCTCGCTGTCTCGAGCGATGGGACTTCGACCTTCGCCGTCAGATCTCGCATCGTCACGTCTCGCGCGTGCCCATCAGCCCGGTCGGCCGCACCACGAGCATCAGTACCATGAGCAGATAGGGCAGCACCGGCGCCATCTGCGCAATGCTCAGGGAAAGCACGTCGTACCAGCCGGAGGTGCGCTCCACGCTCACGCCGAACACGTCCAGCAGATTGAGCAACGAATAGTCGAGCGCCACGGAAAAGGTCTGCACCGCGCCGAAGAACAGCGAGGCAATGAAGGCACCGGCGAGCGAGCCCATGCCACCGAACACCACCACCACGAACACGATGGTGCCCACCGCTGCTGCCATGCCCGGTTCGGTGACGAAGGCGTTGCCACCGATCACCCCGGCCAGGCCGGCCAGCGCGCAGCCGCCGCCGAACACCAGCATGAACACGCGCGGCACGTTGTGGCCGAGTGCCTCGACCATGTGCGGATGGCTCAGCGAGGCCTGGATGATGAGCCCGATGCGGGTGCGCGTGAGGAGCAGGTACAGGCTCAGCAGCATGCCCACCGACACCGCCATCATGAACACACGGTAGGCCGGATAGCTGGTGCTGAAGATGGTGAAGGCGCTGAAGTCGAGCACAGCCGGAACTCGATAGTCCACCGGCGCCCGCCCCCAGATCAGGTGCACCACCTCCTCGATCAGATAGAACAGACCGAAGGTGAACAGCAGTTCCGCCACGTGGCCGTACTTGTGCACGGTGCGCAGCCCCCAGCGCTCGGTCAGCGCACCCAGCACGCCAACGGCCAGAGGGGCGATCACCAGCGCCGGCCAGAAACCCAGATAGCCCGTCAGCTGATAGGCGAAGTAGGCCCCCAGCATGTAGAAGCTGGCGTGCGCGAAGTTGAGCACGCCCATCATGCTGAAGATCAGCGTCAGGCCCGAACTCAGCAGGAACAGCAGCAGCCCGTAGCTCAGGCCGTTGAGCATCGAGATGGCGAAGAATTCCATCGTGCACGGATTGTCGGCGCCCGCGGACCGGGCCACCGCCGGGCCACCGCCGGGCAGCCGCCGGACATTGGCCCGACGGCGGCCAGGCCAGAGAGCAAGGCCCGCACGACCACGCGCGTGCGGCCCCGGCCGCACGCGTGCGGCCGTCTCAGGGCCGCTTCATCTGGCAGCTCGTGGGCGTGCTCGAGACGTAGTTCGGGAACTCGCGCACCGGCACCAGCGTCATGCCGGTGTTCTCGGGGCTGTACGGGTACTTGGCGCTCGCCTTCTCCCACACCGACAGGTACAGCGGCTGCTGCAGCTGGTGGTCGGTCTTGCGCATCTCGACCTCGCCGTTGAAGGTTTTCCAGCTCAGGCCCTCGAGCGCCTGCGCGACCTTCACCGGATCGGTGCTCCTCGCCTTCGCCATCGCGTTGCCCAGCCCCTCGAAGATGCGGATCGTCGAGCCGGTGTAGAAGTCGTCGTTGTACTTCTGCCTGAACTCCTTCATCCAGGCTTCCATCTGCCCGCCCATGTTGTAGTGGTTGTAGGCGATCTGGTAGACGCGGTCGGCGCCGTTCGTGCCCATCGCGGTCGGCGTGCCCGTGACGCCGGCATAGTAGGTGTAGAACTTGCCCGTGTAGCCGCCCTCGTTGGCGGCCTTGATGAGCAGCGTGAGGTCCGAGCCCCAGTTGCCGGTGACCACCGTGTCGGCGCCCGCGGCCTTGATCTTGGCGATGTAGGGCGCGAAGTCGCGCACCTGCGCCAGCGGGTGCAGGTCCTCGCCGACCACCTGCACGTCGGGGCGCTTCTTGGCCAGGCCTTCCTTGGCGTACTTGGCCACCTGATGGCCGTGCGAGTAGTTCTGGTTCAGCAGGTACACCTTCTTGATGTCGGGCTTGTCCTTCATGAAGGTGGTGATGGCCTCCATCTTCATCGAGGTGTCGGCGTCGAAGCGGAAGTGCCAGTAGCTGCACTTGCTATTGGTGAAATCAGGGTCGACCGAGGCGTCGTTGAGCAGCAGCACTTCCTTGCCCGGATTGCGCTCGTTGTGCTTGTTGACCGCGTCCAGCAGCGCCGCCGTGACCGAGGAGCCGTTGCCCTGGGCGATGTAGCGCGCTCCGGAGTCC
>JAHCKU010000101.1 GCA_026125625.1 Burkholderiales bacterium
TCTCCTGCTGCAGCGCTATGACGAAGGACTGCTCGCCGAGCCGAAAGGCAACCCGGGGGGCATGCTGCCGGCCGTGGATGAGGCACGCACTGCCATCGCGCGGCTCAAGGCCGATCTGCTCGCGCGTGGCGAGGCCACCGATCTCTTCGGCCGCGAGCGTGAGGACGGTCTGGCCGCCCTGCTCGGCAATCTCGACCAGAGCGTCTTCGGTGAGCCCGCCTATCCGACGGTCGAATCGAAGGCGGCGCATCTCATCTACTTCGTCATCAAGAACCATCCGTTCTCGGACGGCAACAAGCGCATCGGCTCCTTCCTGTTCGTGGACTTCCTGCATCGCAATGGCCGGCTGTTCCGAAATGGAGAGGCCGTGATCAACGACGTGGGGCTCGCGGCGCTCGCGCTGCTCGTCGCCGAGTCGGCGCCGAAGGACAAGGAAGTGATGATCCGGCTGGTGATGAACATGCTCGCGGGGCCGCAGCCGTGAACACGCGTTTTACCGAGTCTGCCCAATCCGGGCACGAACCATCCCAATTTGGGTATGATTGCGTTCATGCCGACCAAACCCTCGAAATCCTCTGGAGCTGCCAAACCGTCGCAGCGACGTGCCAGTCTTGCGGATGCGCTGTTCGGCACGACGCAACAGCGTGTGCTGGGGCTCCTGTTCGGTCAGCCCGACCGTAGCTTCTACGCCAACGAAGTCATCGCACAAACGCGTAGCGGCTCGGGTGCGATTCAGCGGGAACTGGCCCGGCTTGCAGGCAGTGGCCTGGTCACCGTACGAGTCCGTGGCAATCAGAAGCACTATCAGGCCAATCCCGCATCGCCGATCTACGACGAACTGTGTGGCATCGTACGCAAGACGATGGGACTTGCCGAACCGCTGCAGGAGGCGCTGGCACCCCTGGCGAAGCGGACACGGGCCGCCTTCATCTACGGCTCGGTAGCGAAACGTGAGGACAGCGCTGGCAGTGACGTGGATCTCATGTTGATCAGCGATGACCTCGCTTATGCGGACGTCTATGAAGTGCTCGAATCGGCGAGCCAGCGCCTTGGCCGCACGGTGAACCCGACCATCTACACCTCTCAGGAACTCACACGCCGGCTGTCACGTGGGGGGGCTTTCGTCAAACGCGTGCTCGAACAGCCCAAGATCTGGATCGTGGGAGACGAACATAGCCTCGGCCTTTGAGAATCTTTGTGGACCGGGGAAGCCGCTGCATGCCGAAGCGCCCGATGCAGAAGAGTTCGCCGGACTCAAGCGGTCAGGACTTGCACGCCTTGCCGACGCAAGCAAACCGACTCTTGCCATAGAGAGCCGGTTCGATCTCGCCTACAACGCTGCGCATGCGCTAAGCCTTGCTGCACTTCGGTGGCACGGATACCGTGCCAGCAATCGCTACATCATCTTCCAGTTACTACCCCACACGCTTGGCCTGGGGCCGGAAGTTTGGCGGGTGCTGGCGAAATGCCACGAAGTGCGGAACAAGGGCGAGTACGAGGGCGATCTGGATGTCGATGAGCGGCTTGTCATTGACTTGTTGGTTGCATGTCACGCGGTGGCGGAAAAACTGGATAGCTTGTAGCTCGCGGCCTGCCGGTTCGTGGCATGCAGAGAGAGTGTTTTCGTAGTTGAGATTTATCCCGCTCTACGCCTAAAGCGTAGGATGCCCCATCGTGTTCTTATCGCACGATGTCTTCCTTCCTACACAACAGTGAAATATTCACGTCGCGATTACCCGGCCTACTGTTATGAGTGCATCGACAAGATTTCCGATCAAGGAGCCGCCGCTTCGACTCCCTGGGCAGTCGCTCCAGGAGGAGCGGCAGAAGCTCCTCGACAACGACGTTGGCACGCCGCTGGTGCTGGCGCTTGTCATGTTCGGCGTGGTTATATGGGAGTGGTGGAGATATCTCACAGGCTTTCGCGTTCATCCGATCGTCGTCACCGGATTTGGCCTTCTCGTCGTTGCATATGCCGTCTGGCGTGTTGTTCGATTACGTGGCCGTCTTCGTTCGCTAAGGCTCGCGATTCAAGGAGAGCGTACAGTCGGACAATTCCTGGAGAGTCTGCGTGAAGATGGCTATCGGGTGTTTCACGACGTGCTTGGAAATGGTTTCAACGTCGATCACATCCTCATCGGCCCTTCGGGTGCGTATACAGTCGAGACCAAAACCTGGAGCAAGCCGACGAAGGGCGAACCCACGCTGGAGTACGACGGGTATCGGATATCGGCGCTGGGGTACTCTCCCGATCGGGATCCCATCGTGCAAGCGAAAGCGCAGGCGAACTGGCTCAGGCAGCTACTGCACGAGATGACTGGGCGCGAGATTCCGGTGCGGCCGGTGGTGTTGTTCCCCGGCTGGTTCATCCGGCAGTCTGCCGGCAGCATGCGCGAAGTATGGGTGCTGGAGCCGAAGGCCTTGCCGAAGTTTCTTGCGAACGAGGAATCGAAGCTGTCGGAAGAGCATGTGGCTTCTCTTGCTTACAACCTGTCGCGCTATATCCGCAATGGTGAAGCGAAAGGCCGATAGGTCGTCGCCTTTGCCATGCCCTCCCGCTTCCCCTGGATAGACGCTAACGGGTCTTGTCGTCGCAGCTCCCAGGGCGATGCTCGAAGCCTTGTCGGAAGTCCACAGTAAAGACTAAATTCAGACTTTGTCGAACGTCAGGAGCACGGCAATGCGCTACTCGTCCAGAATCAAACCCATCAATTGCATGAAGGCCAACGCTGCCGAAGTCCTGACAAACCTCCCCGAACAGCGCGAGCCACTGATCATCACGCAGAATGGCGAAGCCAAGGCGGTTCTGCAGGATGTCGCCACCTTCGAGGAAATCCAGGAAATCCTGCTGAAGATCCTCGCATTGGGTAATCGGGCCGTAACGGCAGGCAAAGTCAGGCCCGTGGCCGACGTCGTGGCGCGGCTGCGCGCCAAGCACGAAATCAACCCTCCCGCTTCGGAACCCTGAACATCCAAGCCAGCGGCACCGCCACCGCCGCCGCGACCATCGACATCACGAACGCGTTCAGATATCCGCCGATGGCCGCCTGGCGCTGGATCTCGTCCTTGAGCTTGGTGAGGCTCCGGGCTTCGTCGCTGGTCAGGTTCTCGGCAAGGCCGGTGTAGCCCGTGGCCATGTCCAGTGACGTGATCGCGGCGGTGAGGCCGGCGTAGTTCTCGGCCGTCGTGCGCACCAGCACCAGCACGCTGATCGAGATGAACAGGCTGCTGCCGAAGTTGCGCAGCTGGTTGAATGCCGCCGAACCTTGCACCACCAGCGGCGCCGGCAGGGTGGAGAAGGCGAGCACGGTCATCGGTGTGTACGCCAGGCCGAAGCCGAATCCCTGCACGAAGTTGGTCCAGTAGATGTCGAAGTCCGACACGTTGATGTTGAACTGGGTCATGTGCCACACCGACCACACCTGCAACAGCAGGCCGATGGTGAGCGCCAGGCGCGCGTTGTAGCGCGTGGCCTGCACCACGACCGCGAAGCTCATGAAGTTGCCCAGGCCGCGTGCCGACATGAGGTAGCCGATCACCGAGTCGGGATACTCCCGCAGATCCTGCAGCAGCGGTGGAAACAGCACGAGTAGCGTGTAGCTCAACGCGCCCATCACGAACACGACCAGCAGTCCGACGCAGAAATTCCAGTCGCGGAACAGGTCGCGGTCGAAGAAGGGCTGGCGCGACCACGCGCTGTTGGCGATGAAAACGAGTCCCGCCACGACCGCGACGATCAGCTCGAGCGTGATTTCCGGCGAGTCGAACCAGTCCAGGCGATGGCCGCGGTCCATCATCAGCTGCGCGCTGGCCATGCACAGCGCCAGAGCGAGGAAGCCGATGACCCCCAGACGGCCAGCGGTGCCGCGCTCCTGGTCTCCGAGCGCGAAGGCGGCCAGCGCGGTGGTGAGCGCGCAGACCGGCACCATGCACAGGAAGGCCCAGCGCCAGTTCAGCGACTCGGCCATCACGCCGCCGAGGATGGGGCCCAAGGTCGGACCCATCACCGCGCCGGTACCCCACAGCATCAGGACCAGCGGATGCATGCGGCGCGGAAACGTGGCCATCAGCATGCCCTGGCCCATCGGCATCATCGGTGCGCCGAACAGCCCCTGTGCGACGCGTGCGAGCAGCAGGGTCTCCAGCGAGGTCGCCAGGCCGCATGCAAGCGAGGAGAGCGTGAATCCGGCAAGCGCGATGACCATGAAGCGGCGCCAGCCCAGCCGCGCGGCCAGCCAGCCGGTCAGCGGCGTGGCCACCGCGGCTGCGACCAGGAACAGCGTGACGATCCACGCGCCTTCCTCCTGCGTCAGCGACAGCGCACCGCGGATCTGGGGTACCACCACGTTGGTGGAGGTGATGGCGATGCCGAAGGCGAGGGTGGAGATCTGCACCAGCAGCAGGATCCACCAGCGCTTCGGGTCGAGGGCGGTGTCGGGCGTGGCTGGAGCGGCGTCGAAGTCGTGCGCGTCGGCCGCCTGCGCGCTACGCATGGGCGGGAATCGAAGAAGGCGTCTGCATCGTTCGGGAAGTGGCAGGGCTGGATCGCGGCGTCGTGACGAATCCGGCGCATTCGCGGGTGGCCCTCTGGTTTCCGGCGAAGTGTACCGGAGTCTCACGTCACGGCCCGTGCGTGCAGCCGGGTTGTGCGTTCCCGTGATGCCGTCCGGCCGTGCGTACCTCGATTTGCCGGGCATTGGCTGCGGCCACCATCGCACGCGGCTGATAGACTCGCGTGAGTGGTTCGTCGAAGAATGTTCGGCCAACTACTGACGCAGTACACCAGTCATCGACAACTCCTACCGAGCCTCCCATGTCCCTCTCCTTCCAAGGCGTCTTCCCCGCACCCCCGACTCCGATCACCGACGACGGGCGGATCAACGAGAAAGCGTTGCGTGCACTGCTCGAGGACAACATCACCCACGGCTGCGGCGGATTCTGGATGGCAGGCAGCACCGGCGAAGGCCCGATGCTCACCGACGCGCAGCGCGATGCGGTGACGAAGATTTCCGCGGAAGTGTGCAAGGGACGCGCGCTGGTGATCATGCAGGTGGGCTCGATGAGCGCTGCCAGCGCGGTGGCTGCGGCGCGCACGGTTCGCTCCGCGGGCTGCGCCGCGGTGTGCTGTCTGCCGCCGCTGTTCTTCCGCAGCAGCGAGCGTTCCATTGTCGACTACTACAAGGCGGTGGCCGATGCCGCGGGTGATCTCCCGTTCTTCGTCTACAACCTGCCGCAACTCACGCAGGTGGAATTCCTGGAGCCGCTGATGGAGAAGCTTCGGCGCGAGATTCCCACGCTCAAAGGGCTCAAGCATTCAGCGCACGATTTCACCCAGATCCGCGTGTTCGCCGACATGGGCCTGACGGTGTTCTCCGGTAATGGCGCGTTGCCGCTGCCGGCGCTCACCATGGGTGCGGTCGGCACCATCGATGCGCCGCTCTCGCTCGCGCCGTGGCACTACGCCAGACTGTTCAATGCATGGCAGGCGGGTGACCTGAAGACGGCGCAGGCCCTGCAGGACGAAGTGCGCAAGTACGTCGATCTGGTGTGGATGTTCGGTGCACCGGCGGATGTGTGCAAGACCGTACTCTCGGCCCGGCTCGGGATCGATTGCGGGCGCTCGATTCCGCCGGTGAATCGTCTGAGCGACGAGGAGCGGAAGGAAGTGCTGAGAGTGGCGGAGGCGGTGGGGGTGACTACAGCATCAATGGGTGGAATATAAGATTATGTTTCTTTTTATTTTTATAAATCTGGGTGGTGGATTATATATAAATTAGGAGATTTATCGAGTTCTTATAAACTGCCTAATTTTGATATAAAGTGCCGCGATGGACCCTATTCGGAATCCCTTTGCTCCTGGAGCCGGTACCCCTCCCCCAGAACTTGCCGGTCGTGACGAGTTACGCGAAATAGTACGCGTGGCATTGGAGCGCGTGCGCCGAAGTTTGCCGACCAAAAGCATCATGATGGTCGGTTTGCGCGGCGTCGGAAAGACAGTGTTGCTCGATCGTATGCGAGACGATGCGGAGTCTCGAGGGCTGCAAACCTTGCGCGTGGAAGCACCTGAGAGCCGATCGCTGCCAGCATTGCTTGCTCCTCAACTGCGGCAGGCACTGCTGCGATTGTCCAGAAACGAGAAGGCCAAAGATTTGTCGATCCGTGCGTTGAGGGGTCTGGCCGGATTCGCGAAGGCGCTGAAGATCAAGTACCAGGACATCGAAGTCGGGTTGGACTTCGAACCCGAGCCCGGATTGGCCGACAACGGCGACCTCGAGCACGACCTGCAGGCACTACTCGAAATAGTAGGCGTGGCTGCAGGGAGTGGAGATACCGCGTTTGTTCTTTTCATCGATGAGTTGCAATACGTCGAGGAAGCGCAACTTGCCGCGCTCATCACCGCTCTGCATCGCACGGCCCAGAGGCGTCTGCCGGTCGTACTCGTAGGTGCAGGGTTGCCGCAGCTGCGCGGCCAGATGGGACAAGCGAAATCATATGCAGAACGAATGTTTGATTTTCCGGAAATCGGCCCGTTGCCACCATCCGCGGCAAGGCAGGCAATCGAAAAGCCGCTACGCGAACAGGGCATCGGGATCGAAGACGATGCCCTGCAGGAGATCGTGGAACGAACGCATGGCTATCCTTACTTTTTGCAGGAATGGGGCAAGCACGCCTGGGATGCGGCAAATGCATCTCCGATAACGCGCGCTGATGTCAATCGGGCTTCTGATGCAGCCGTTGCAGCGCTGGATGAGAGCTTCTTCCGTGTGAGATTCGACCGTCTGACGCCACTCGAGAAGCGCTACCTACGGGCAATGGCTGAGTTGGGCCCTGGCCCGCATCGCTCAGGTGATATCGCCGATGTACTACAGCGCAAAGTCACAGCGCTTGGCCCTACGCGAAACCAACTGATCTCCAAAGGCATGATCTGGAGCCCAAGCCATGGAGATACCGCCTTCACGGTGCCGCTATTCGATGAATTCATGCGCAGGATCATGCCTGGCGAAGACTGGAAAGCGTGACGTGACGCGCGGAGCATCTGCCATGGCCACCGCGAAAGCAGGATCCCTCGCTGCGCTCGGGATGACATCATTAAATCGAGCGTGATGCCTCCGTTCCGGTAGGTCACTTGCCGGAGTGCCGCTTGCCGCAGCGTCTCCTACCCGCTGGGACCCCTACGCTTGCTGCGACCCCCGAAACGTCCACGCGCCTGCGGCGAGCAGCAGCAGCGACAGCGCCGGGAGGATGCCGGCGCCATGCGTGGCGTAGCCGACTCCGGCGAGGATCGATCCGGCTGACATGCCCAGATAGAGCGCGGAGGCATTGCATGCCAGCAGCAGCCCGCGCGCCTCGGGATTCAGTCCGACCAGGCGTTTCTGCTGCGGCGCCTGGAACATCACGCCGGTGACGGCCCAGGCCAGCGCCAGAATCAGGGCGAGCGGCGCATAAGCGGGGGCGACCAGCAGCAGCGCGAACACCACGGCGAGGCCGAGGAAGCTGATCCATATCGTGCGATCCGCGCCGAGGCGATCGGCCATGGCGCCGGCCACGACGTTGCCCACCAGGCCGCCGATGCCGAACGCGAACAGGATCGCCACGGCCCAAGCCTGCGTGCCGCCCATGCGTTCGAGGACGAACGGTACGATGAGCGCGTAGGTCGCGAACTGCGCGGCCATCTGCAGCAGCGTGGTCGCGACCGACATGCCCGACTGCCGCGCGGCGAGCACGCTCAGCAATCCGCTCAACGAGACCGGTGCGCCGCGGCTGCGATCGTGCACCAGCACGGCCACGGCGATGGTCGCAGCGCCGCCGCTGGCGGCCATGATCAGGAATACCGCCTGCCATCCGAGCCATCCGCCGAGCCAGGCGCTGAGTGGAACGCCGACAACGGTGGCGAGCATCATCCCGCTGAACACCAGCGCCAGCGCACGGCCCTGTTGTTCAGCCGGCACCAGTCCGGCGGCGATGGCCGAGCACATGGGGCCGATCAGCGCTGCGCCGGCTCCGGCTGCCACGCGCAGCGCGAACAGCAGCCAGTAGTCATCGACGACGGCAGCCAGCGCGGTGGCAATGCTGAGGACGACGAGCCCGGTCATCAGCAGCAGGCGCCGCTGCAGGTGGCCGAGCAGCACCTGCGCCAGCGGCGCGGTGAAGGCGAAAGTCAGCGCGAACGCGGTGAGCAGGTTCGCGACCGCCGCCGGCGATACCCGCAGACCGTCGGCGAGCGGCGTGGAAATCGCGATCACCAGCAGCGAGGTGGTGCCCACGGTGAAGTAGGCGGCCGCGAGCGAGAGCAGCGCCAGGGTGATCCTGCGATCCAAGAGCGATCCGGTGGAGGGGTCGAGAAGGCGAGAGTGTATAGATCGAACGCCGCAAGGACGAGACGTTCGATCGGAGCGAAGAATTCAGCGCCGGAGAAGCGGGGGAGGTTGAGGAAGAGGCGGCGGAATGCGAAGCGGTGTCGTCATACCGGCACAAGCCGGTATCCAGGGCGTTAAGCCTATTGCAGCGAAGATTCAGTGCATGGCGTTGGTCGCCTGCGGACAGCTTGCGGCTGCCTGCCACTGCTCGCGCATGCCGGCGCACACCTTGCGGATGGCTGCGTCTGCGTCAGGATGCTGCGCCAGGCAATCGAGATGTGCAGCGATGGAAACGGCTACACCCGGGCAACGCGTGCGCTGATAAGCACTCATCAGAAACAGCGTCGCCGCGATCACGGTGTCGACCGGACTGTGGGCATTCAGGGCTGGATTCATCGTCTCGCACGGCGGCAGTGGTGGGCGTGCGGTAACGATAATAATTCTTATTACGAGAGTCAAGCCAGGCAGCAGGGTTTTTGATCTGCCGCGTCGGCCGGCGCAAGCCGGCCTCCAGCCTCAACGCCGCGTCTTCTTGGTCTTCCCGGTTTTCTTGCCGCTTGCCTTGCGTGCCGCCGCCTTCGCCGTCTTGCGGCTCGTGCTCGCACGTTTCTTCTCCGGCAACGGGATGCCCGAGATCGCCTGGAACACCTTGACCACGGCGGAGTCGTCCTCGCCGCCCAGGCCGTGCG
>JAHCKU010000102.1 GCA_026125625.1 Burkholderiales bacterium
CGGCTATGGTGCGAACCCTCAATGCCTCGGCGTGGTCGCGGCGCATGGCGAGGGCATAGGCATTCTCGAAGCCCAGCGCGCCGACCAGAATGACGCCATGCTCCCGCTCGAGCCATTCGGTCATTTCGCGCAGCATGACGTCGCGCGGAGGATGATTCGAACGGCGCATCACATTGGCCCAGATCGTCCCGGAATAATCGACATAGACATCGACATCGCCCTGGGTGAGCGCGCGGAATACGACGGCCGATCCCAGGCCGCTGCGAACGGTCGAGCTATGGCCGACTTCTTCCAGCCGCTGCCCGATCAGGTCGGCGAGGATATATTGCTCGGTGAAATTCTTCGCGCCCACGACATAGGCGGGCCGGGCCGCGGGTGAAAGCACGATGAACGCGGCAGCGAGCGCGCCGGCCAGCAGGATGGTGCCGCCGATCCAGATCCTTGCTTGCCGCCGGCGGGCGATCCCGCTCTCGATCAGCGCCAGAAGCTGGTCGACGACCAAAGCGAGTATCGCGGACACCGCGCAGCCGAACAGCACCCAGACCCAATTCTCGGTTTGAAGGCCCGAAAAGATATAGTTTCCGAGGCTGGTCTGCCCTACCGGCGTGGCCAGCGTCGCCGTGCCGATAACCCAGACAGCGGCGGTCCGTATGCCGGCCATCGCCATCGGCGCGATGAGCGGCAGTTCGACGCGCCACAAGCGCTGGCGGTCGGTCATGCCGACGCCGTGCGCCGCCTCGATCAGCGCGGGATCGAGAGTCGCGAGGCCGGTCACGATGTTCCGCATCATGGGAAGCATCGAGTAGAGGGTCAGCGCCAGCAGCGCGGGCAGGAAACCGAGCGCGGAAAATCCCTGGCCGGTCAGCTTGACCGACACCAGCGAGAGCGCCAGCAATATGGGGTAGAACAACGCCATGAGCGCAAGACCGGGAATGGTCTGCACCAGGCTCACGAACGAAAGAAGCGGCCAGCGCAGGCGCGGCCGCCGGCTGGCGGCCAGGGCGAGTGGCAGGCTCAGCAGGAGGCCCAGTGCAAGCGCGGCGGCGCTGAGCAGGGCATGGTAGCCAAGATATTCCGGCAGGACGCGTAGAGCGCTGGCGAAGGCGCCATCGGTCACGAGCGGCCCGCCCCGGGGTTTCCGTCCAGCAATGCCTGAACCCGGCCCGCCTGGCGGAGCGGCATGGCCATCAAGGCGCGGACATCCTCGTTGGGCGGGTCGACGAGCAGCGCATGAGGTGTGCCATCGCCCACGATTTGGCCTTCGCGAAGGACGATGATCCGATCCGCGAGCAGGACGGCCTCGAAGATGTCGTGAGTGACCATCACCGTCGTCAGGCCGAGTGTGTCATGAAGATGGCGGCACGCAGTGCCCAGCATCTCGCGCGTGATCGGATCGAGCGCGCCGAACGGTTCGTCCATCAGGAGGATGCCGGGCCTCGCCGCAAGCGCGCGGGCGATACCGACTCGCTGACGCTGTCCGCCGGACAGCGCAGTGGGCATGCGCTCGGCATACTCGCCGGGCAGTTCCACCAGCTCGAGAAGCTCAGCTACGCGGCTGGCGATATCGGGACGCGGCCAGCCGAGCAGATCGGGCGTGATGGCGATGTTCGCGGCGACGCTGAGATGCGGAAACAGCCCGATGCCCTGGAATACATAACCGATATGCCGCCGCAACTCATGTGCGGGCCGGTCGCGCGCCGGTTGCCCATCGACCAGGATGACGCCGCGATCCGGCTCTACGAGTCGGTTGATGCATTTGAGCAGCGTGGTCTTTCCCGAGCCGGACGACCCGACCAGGGCTACGAAACTGCCATGAGCAATCGACAGATCGATGTCACGAACCGCGAAATGTCCGTTCTGGCCGAAACGCTTGGAAACGCCTTCCAGGGCGATGGCGGGATCCGCGACACTGGCTGTTCCCGCGCGTTCCATTCGTCTCACGCCTGCATCGCGATCCGCCCCCCGTCCTGCTGGCCGATCTGGACATAGCGTGATCCGAACGATCTGAAACGGCCGCTGGTCACGGTCACGATATCATCGAGCGGCATCGCCTTGGCGTCGGCCTCGGGACGCGAGACGTACAGTTCGGCAACGAACAGGCCATCCGCTTCGAGTCCTGCGGTGTCGATGCTCCGCGCCTTCAACACAGACAGGCTTCGCTCGAACTCTCCCTCGTCCTGAAAGCGGCGCTGGACGAAGGCCGATCCGGCCAGCTTTTCAGTGACCATGCCGCGTTCGGCGAACGTGGCGGCGAAATCGTCATAGGGGAACATCCGCAGCACGAAGGAGATCACCCAGGGCCGTGTCTTCGTGGCGCCCAGGAGCCTGTCATATGTCCGGTTGGTCACATAGCCGACGGCGCCGGTCGACAGCAATATGTTGGCGGGTGCGATGACATCCGCATCGGATGCCGAAAGCGCACCGGCCTCGAGATCCATCGTGACGCCGGCAGCATGAAGTCCGACCGCATTGGCATAACGGATCGCGGGCTCGGAGACGTCGAGGCCGATGAAGCGGCCGATGCCGGTATCGGGCCAGCTCGCATAGAAGTGGCGGTCGAGCCGGATCATCTCCTCTGTATCGAGTTCCATTACCTCGCGGCAGGCATAGCGTCGGCACAGACTCCCGAAATTCACGGGAAAGCGGTGAATGGCCGCATTGATGCCGTAGGAGCTGCCGATGTCGAGAATGGTGCTGGTCCCGCTATGAAGACGCCCGCGTGCCTCGATCAACTGGCGAATGACCGGTTCCGCCACGTCGGGGATCATGTAATCCAGCGATCCGAGAACAGAAAAATATGATCTTGGATCATCCTCGGTATAAATATCGTTGAATACCGCCTTGCTCGAATTGATATGTGCTATATCTCCAGCCAATATAAATTCCTCCGTAATAGCGCACGCGCATGGCAACGTAAGTCAGCAGGTTGACGGTGGATTGAAGGGCATTCTATAGCGAGATAGCCGGAGTTTTCAATGCCAAGGGCGAAATTGACGTTGGCATCTATGTCGTTGTACTTCTGGATTTCCATCCAATAGCCTTCGGAGCGTAGATCATGCTGCGTGACAGGACCACGGGCATGGACGGGCGCCGTGCGTTAAGATCCTCGCCATCATGAAAGCCGCCTTGCAACGTGCCAGACGGCTCGCAGCGCTCGTTGCGCTGGGGGCGTTGGCGAGCCTGCCGACTGCCGCGCAGGCCGACACTTCCGGTGCGCTGGCCGCGCTCGCAGGCATCTCCAGGCAGGATCAGACCAGCGCGCTGCGCACGGCGCTCACACAGGGAGCACAGGCGGCAGTCACGAATCTCGGCAAGACCGACGGCTTCCTGGGCAACCCGCAGGTTCGCATCCCGCTGCCGGGCAAGCTCGCCAAGGCCGAGAAGACGTTGCGCATGGTCGGCATGGGATCACAGACCGATGCGCTGATCACGGCGATGAATCGCGCCGCGGAAGCGGCCGTGCCCGAGGCTCGTGCGCTGCTCGTCGATGCGGTGAAGAACATGTCCGTGCAGGATGTCGCCGGTATTCTCACCGGTGGTCCGAACTCGGCCACGGAGTATTTTCGTGGCAAGACCAGCGAGCCGCTGGCGGCGAAGTTCCTGCCGATCGTGCGCAAGCAGACTGAGAAGGTCGACCTTGCGACGCGCTACAACGCGGTCGCGGGCAAGGCGGCCGCGTTCGGCGTGCTCGACGCCAAGGACGCCAGCGTGGAGAGCTACGTCACCCAGAAGGCGCTCGACGGGTTGTTCACCATGATCGGCAAGGAGGAGGCCGCCATCCGCGCTAACCCGCTCGGCCAGACCAACAAGCTGCTGCAGAAGGTGTTCACGGCCGCCGGGAAATAGTTTTCTGCGTGTTCTTGCGTATGTTGTCCATGCGGACGGCCGTGATCCCCTTCCGTGCGAGGGCGGTGCGGTTATCCCTCGCTGCACTCTTTGAATACGTCTGTCATGTTGACGGCGCCACTCGCGCTCTCCGCGTAGAGGCGACTCAGGGCCGCGCCTCCAGGATCATGTTGAAAGGCGTCTCGGTGGCCTTGCGGACGCTGCTGAATCCGCCCTCGGCGATCGCCGACGACAGCCGCTTCAGGCCGGCCTGGGCGCCCAGTGCAGCGCCCACCGGCTGGTCGAGCGAAGTCGGCACGCAGATCATGGTCGAAGCAGCGTAGTACAGCCGGCTTACCGGATTGAGATTGTCTTCCAGCCGGTCGCCTGCAGCTGGTTCCACGATCATCCAGCTCCCGCCAGGCTTCAGCGCCTGCCGCACATGCCGCGCTGCGCCTGTGGGATCGCCCATGTCGTGCAAGCAATCGAAGAAGGTCACGAGATCCAGATCGTTGCCGGGAAACTCGCTCGCCAGTGCAACTTCGAATCGCGTATTCGCCGTGACACCGTGCTGCCGTGCGTGCACGCGGGCTTGCTCGATCGAGCCCGGGTGGAAGTCGTAGCCGATGAAGGTCGAGTTCGGGAACGCCTTCGCCATGATGACTGTCGAGAAGCCGTGCCCGCAGCCGACATCCGCAACCGTCGCGCCGCGCTCGAGCTTCGCGACGACACCATCCAGCGCCGGCAGCCAGTCGTTGACGAGACTGTTGTGATAGCCCGGACGGAAAAAGCGGCCCGCCGCGCAAAACAGGCACTGTGACTGCTCGCCCCAGCCCACACCTTTGCCCGAGCGAAACGCCGGCTCCAGCAGCGCCTGGTTTTCCATCATCGTTACCGCGAGATCGAAACCGCCTTGCAGATAGACGGGGCTGTCCGGCTCGGCGAATACCATCGCCTGTTCGGGCGGCAAGGTGAACTTGCCCGTCCTGGCGTCGTAGGTCAGATAACCGGACGCGGCCTGGTGCGATAGCCACTCGCGCGCATAGCGCTCGGCGACATTCGTTTTGTCCGCCAGTTCTGCCGGCGTCATCGCTCCGTTGGTATGGAGCGCCTTGTACAGACCCAGCCGATCACCCATGCGCACGAGCGGCACGCTCAGTGCACCGCCAAGATCGCCGAGCATCTGTCCGACGAACTGGTTCAGCTTTGCTTCATCGATGGTCTTCGTCATCGCTATCTCCTGGATTTGTAGCGCTGGGAGGAGTTCTCCGCCCGCGGATCTCACGATCGACATCCTTGCCTTCAGCGAAGGGCGCGGCCAGAATGCCCTTGTCGGTTGCGCATGCGGATGGTGCTGCGCTACGCGTTGCTCGATGGTGCGATGTCGAGTGATGCCGGCTTGTCGCTTCGACAAGCGGCAACCTAAAGGCTACGCAGGGCGGCAGCGCGATGGTTTGCCGCAAGGCCGGACTTCCTTGCAGCGAGACACCGGCACGCCCGGAGGAAAGGCATGGATGCGCTATCCGAGGCGCTCAGTTCGGTCCGCATGACCGGCGCGATCTTCTATCGCGCCGAATGCACCAGCCCCTGGGGCGTTGCGATACCGCCACTGCGCGAGTACGCGCACCTGGTGGCTCCGGGAACCGGGCGCGTGGTCAGCTATCACTTGATGACCGAAGGCGATGCGGTCGCCCGTTTCGGCGATGGACAGGAAGTGCTCCTGGCGGCAGGCGACGTGCTGATCGTTCCGCACGGCGATCCGCACGTGATTTCGAACGGACCTGCTCCCACTATCGTCGAGGCCGAAGGAACCCTGGGCCCCTATTTCGCCGGCGACCTGTCCACATTGCAGATCGGCGGTGGTGGCGAGGTAACACGTCTGGTATGCGGGTTCTTCGGCTGTGAACGTCATGCGGACAGGCTTTTTCTTTCCGGCCTTCCGATGTTCATCAGGATCAACCTGCGGGACGACGTGGCGGGCCAGTGGCTCGAGCATTCGATCCGGCATCTGGTCACGGAAGCCGGAGGCGGGCGGCCGGGCCGTTCCGTGCTTCTGTCGAAAATGGCCGAAGCCCTCTTCATTGAAGCGCTGCGCCGCTACATGGAGCAACTGCCTGCCGAGCAGACCGGCTGGCTCGCCGCCGCCCGTGATGAAATCGTCGGGGCCGCAATCACGGCGATCCATCGCGCACCCGGTCATGCATGGACGCTGGAGAGTCTGGCCGAAAAGGCGACTACCTCGCGTTCTGTCCTGACCGAGCGGTTTGCGCGCTTTCTCGGCGAGTCACCGCTGGCCTATCTCGCGATGTGGCGCATGCAGCTTGCTGCAAGACGTCTTCAGACTTCGCGGGATACGGTCCTTAAAGTGGCCTTGGAGGTCGGGTACGAATCGGAAGCCGCTTTCATCCGTGCATTCAAGCGCGAGTTCGGATTGCCGCCGGCACGATACCGCAAGCAGATCCGGTCGTAATCGACCAACGGTCGGTATGAAGCGGAGCAAGTTCCGCCGTAACAGCGTCGAGGTCGGCTATGACAGCGCCAGTGCCTTCAGCGCCGCCTTCTGCCGCCGCTTCGGGTGTTCACCGACGCAGTATCGAGGCTGGCCGCATCCGCCAGCCATCTCGTTCTGGCTCCCGCTACTCTGGGTGCTCGATCTCCATTAGAATATCCTAAATTAGGAACAGCGCTGAAAGTTGCGATCATGCCCTCTGCTCTCAAGCGATCATCGGCACGTGCCAGACCGGCTGCGACCACACGCAAGAGCTCGCGCCTGGCGCGCGCGCCGATCGAGCAACTGGAACCACGCGCGCTCGAGGCGGCGCGCCTGCTCAAGCTGCTCGCCAACGAGCAGAGGCTGACCGTGCTTTGCCGGCTGAGCGGCGGTGAGATGTCCGTTACCGAGCTGGGCGAATACGTTCCGCTCAGCCAGTCTGCGCTCTCGCAGCATCTCGCGAAGCTGCGCGCCGACGGCATCGTCTCCACCCGCCGCGATGCCCAGACCATCTACTATCGTCTCGCCGATCCGGTTGCAGAACGGCTCATCGATGTGCTGTGCGAGCTCTACAGCGGCCCCGGTCGCTAGCAGACTGCTGGCAGCAGCGCGTTCAGGCGGCGAGCATCACTTGAAGGCCAGGCCGGGAGTCACCCCCAGCCGCTTGAAGACCATGGCGGCGAGGCAGAAGCCGGTGAACGCCGCCTGGATCATGTTCACGCCGGCGAAGACGGTGAGCCAGATCCAGGCAGGATGCACGAAGTGCGCGAGTGCCACGCCTGCAAGGACGACGGTACCTGCAAAAGTCATAACGGCGCGATCGAGGGTCATGACGGACTCCTGTTGGTGAAGGGGATTGAATCCATTGAGCGATTGCATCGGCGGCCATGACGCAAGCCCGGCCGGCGGATGCGGCAGATGGGGCAGAGAATCGGCGTAAGCAAGGCCATCAGTGCGACCGCTCTTTCAGCCGCTCGATACCCAGCGCGCTCATCAGATACTTTTCGTAGAAAGGTTCGCTGACGCCCTTGCGTAGCTTGCCGAGGAAGTAACGCTCGAAGCCGGCCTTGGCGAGATGCACCCACTTGCCTTCCGCGGACCAGTTGACATTGCGGGGTGGGATCTGCGGCTGGGCCACGAACGCGACCCCGCCGTCACCGAAATCCGCGAGGCAGACGGCGTTCCACGTCGCCTCGGCGGCGGGTGCTTTCCCGCGCAGCAGTGCCTCGATGTTGCGTGCGGTCGCCGTCACCATCGATTCGATCATGAACCCGGTCTTCGGCACGCCCACCGGAACCGGTGTCGCGCCGATCGGCGGAATGGCAACGGTGACGCCGATGCCGAATATGCTGGGATAGGCGGGGTTGCGCTGATGCTTGTCCACCAGGATGAATCCACGCGGATTGGTAAGCCCGTCGAGGCCGCGCACCGCATCGACGCCGCGGAACGCCGGCAGCATCATCGAGAACGCGAACGGAAGGTCGTGGGATGCCTTGACCATGCCGTTTTCGGCCATCTCCTCGATGTGCATGACGGCCGGATCGACCTTCGTGACCCGGGCATTGGTGATCCATTTGATGTGCCGGTCGCGCATCTCGCTCTCCAGCAGCGACTTCGTGTCGCCGACGCCATCGAGGCCGAGATGGCCGATGTACGGCTCGGATGTCACGAAGGTCATCGGCACGCGGTCGCGTAGCCGGCGTTTGCGCAATTCGGTATCGAGGATCATCGCGAATTCATAGGCAGGGCCGAAGCAGCTCGCGCCTTGCACCGCGCCGACGACGATCGGACCCGGCGCCGTGCAGAACGCTTCGAACGCCGCGCTCGCCTGCTCGGCGTGATCGACGTGACATATGGACTGCGTGTTCGCGGCCGGACCCAGTCCTGCGATCTCGTCGAACGCGAGATCAGGGCCAGTGGCGATGACGAGGTAGTCGTACGGTACGAAGCGTCCGTCCTCGAGCTCGACACGGCTCTCCGCAGGATGCACGCGTCTGGCCGGAATTCCGATGAAGTCGATGCCGCGCCGCTTCATCACCGGCGGCAGGTTCACTTCGATGGTCCTGCGCTGCCGCCAATTCACCGCCACCCAGGGATTGGAGGGTGTGAAGTGATAGACATCTCCCTTGGAGATCAGCGTCAGCCGGTCGCTGTCGCCAAGCCGCTCCTTGATTTCATAGGCGGCGAGCACACCGCCCAGTCCTGCGCCCAGCACCACGATCTCGGCCATGATTTCCTCCTTGTCGGCGTGCAGACCTGCCGAAGGTTGAGCCTTCATACGTCGTCCTGGTTGACTATATATAAGAAAATCCGTATATACGCAAGTATGAAAGTACAGATTGCCTTCCCCAAGATCCGCGCGCTTTCGGCGCCACTGGCGCTGGCGGCGTTGCTCGGCTTGTCGGCCTGCGGCGATGCGCCGCGGGAGACCCCCGTCACGGCGGCTCCCGAGCCCGCTGCCGCACTGGCCATCCAGGCGCGCATCGGTCCCGACTCCACAGCCGTTTCTGCCGTGCTGACCACCCGTGATGTCGGGGATGCGCGTGCCCGCATCGGCGGCACGCTGGACCGTGTCCTGGTGCGGGAGGGGGACGATGTGCGTCGAGGCCAGCTCCTGGCCATCGTCGTCGATCAGCGCCTCCTGCTCGAAGCGCGGGCGGGCGCCGCCGGCGTG
>JAHCKU010000103.1 GCA_026125625.1 Burkholderiales bacterium
GCGCGAGCAGATCGAAGTCGCGCTGAAACCTTGGAACCTGGCGCTGCGCTGGGTGGAAAGCAGCACGCAGCAATACGGTGTGCGCAATCACTATCGAACTCCAGGTCAGCTCGGCAGTGACCGCTGGTCGGCGCTGGTCGGCGCGCGCGCACGCGGTCTGGGCGATGTGCTGGTGGTCGATTGCGGCACGACGGTGACCATCGATGCGCTCACTGCCCAGGGCGAGTTTCTCGGCGGGCTCATTCTTCCGGGCGTGGAGCTGATGGGACGAGCCCTGGCGCAGGGCACTGCCGGCTTGCCGCTGGAATCCGGCATGTTCGAACCGTTTCCGCGCAATACCGCCAACGCCATCCACAGCGGCGCTCTGCAAGCAGTGTGCGGTGCCATCGAGCGCATGCGGCAGGCATTGTGCGAGGCCGGTAGCGGGAACGCCCGGGTGCTCCTGAGCGGCGGCAGTGCATATCTGCTCGTGCCGCTGCTCGACCCCGTCCCCAGTCTGGCGCCCGACATCGTGCTCGAAGGGCTGGTGGAGATGGCGCGCGCATGAGACTGCTGCTGTCGGTGCTGGTGATCGCCAATCTGGCGCTGGCCGCTTACGGCCTGCTGCGCACCACCGCCGCGTCCTCGCCACGTCTGCCGGAGCAGATCGAAGCGCATCAGATCCGCATCGTACCGCCGCCTCCGCCGGCCGCGGCGCGCCCGGCCGCGTGCCTGCAATGGGGCAGCTTCGCGGCGAGCGAGCTGGACGCCATCCGGCGCGAGCTGGCTCTGGCGTTGCCCGCAGGACGCTGGAGCGAGGCGCGCGTGCCGGTCCTGGCCGGCTGGTGGGTGTTCATTCCGTCCACGCGCGACGACCAGGAGCTGGCACGCAGAGTGCGCGAGCTGAAGGGGCTGGGCATCGAGGACTACTTCGTCATCGAGGCCGGTGGCGAGTTTCGCCATGCCATCTCGCTCGGAATCTTCAAGAGCGAAGAAGCAGCCACCAGCTTTCTCGAAGGCTTACGCCTGCGCGGCGTGCGCAACGCCCGCGTGGGCAGTCGCGAGCACCGCATCACGCAGACGGTGATGGTGGTGCGCGAGCCGGACGTCGGCGTGTCCGCGCGGCTGGCCGAGCTGGCGCTGCGCTTCCCCGGCACCGAGCTGAAATCGGGCGCCTGCCCGTCTCCGCTCGCCGTGCGATGACTTCTCTCGTTACGCGGCAGCGCCGCTGCGTAGCTGCCCCTGTCCGTCTGCGTCCGTGCTCAACTCGGGGTGCTGTCGTGGAACTGGGCCACACCAGGGCGATGCGCGATGCTGACGATGGTGGTGCGCGTGAGCCGCTCGGCCAGCAGATCATGCAGACGTGCCTGTGCCGAATCATCCAGGGCCGAGGTGGCTTCGTCCAGGAACAGCCATGCCGGCTGCTGCAGCAATGCCCGCGCGAATGCCACCCGCTGCTGCTCGCCGCCGGACAACTGCATGGACCAGTTCGCTTCCTCGTCCAGGCGCTCGCACAAGTGTGCGAGGCCGACGTCGATCAACGCCTCCTTCACCTGCTGATCGCTGTACTTGCCGGGCAGGCTGGGGTAGGCCACCGCCGCACGCAGCGATCCGAGCGGAAAGTACGGACGCTGCGGCAGGAACAGCGCATCGAAGGCGTGCGGCACCCGCACCCGTCCGCGTCCGAACGGCCAGATGCCGGCGATGGCGCGAAACAGCGTGCTCTTGCCGGCACCCGACGGCCCGCGCACCAGCACGCGCGCGCCGGGCTGGATCTCCAGATTGGCATCGGACAGCAGCGCCCGGCCATTCGGCAGCAGCAGGTCCACGTGCTCGAGCGCCAGGGTGCTGCCTGCATCGCCGACGGTGGCCACACCCGGTTGTGCGGCACGATCGGCCTGCGCCTGTACCACCGAGCGATGAAAGCCCGTGAGACGATCAACGGTCGCCTTCCAGGTGGCGAACAGGACGTAGACGTTGATGAACCAGCTCAACGCGCCCTGGACCTGGCCGAAGGCGCCAGCGGTCTGGGTGAGGTCGCCGAGGGTGAACTTGCCGGAGAAATAGCGCGGCGCCGTCACCAGGTAGGGAAACACGATGGCGGCCTGGTTGTAGCCGTAGCGGAACGTGTTGAGCAGCTTGATGCGCTTCATGATCGCCCACCAGTTGTTGGCGACGTTCCTGAAACGCGTGCGGAAGCCTTCCAGCTCACCCTGTTCGCCGCGATACAGTGCCACGCCTTCCATGTTCTCGCGGAAGCGCACCAGGTTGTAGCGAAAATCGGCCTCGTAGCGCTGCTGATCGAACTGCAGCGGGATCAGGCGCTTGCCCACCTTGTGCGTGAGCCAGGTGCCGACGATCGCGTATGCGGCGGCGACCCATACCATATAGCCGTACAGCTCGTAGGTCTGGCCGTTCCAGGTGAACTCCAGTGCACCTGACAGACCCCACAGGATGAACAGGAATGCGAACAGCGTGACGATCGCGTTCAGCCCGCCGAGCACCAGATCCAGCGTGTTCTCCACGAACAGCCTGAGATCGTCGGCGATCCGCTGGTCCGGGTTGTCGGTGCTGCTACCGGTGAGCTGCATGCGGTAATAGGTACGCTCGGTCAGCCACTCTCTCAGATAGCGGTCGGTCAGCCAGCGCCGCCAGCGGATCTGCAGCCACTGGTTCACGTACACGCTGTAGATGTAGAGGACGATGTAGATCGTGGCGAGGACCGCGAACTGCAGCATGAGCCGGAAGAACTGCGCCTGGTCCTTGTTCTGCAGCGAGTTGAAGAAGGCGTTGTTCCACTTGTTGAAGCGCACCTCCATGTACACCAGGCCCAGCGTGAGCCCGATCACGCCCAGCAGCAGCGCCCAGGCCGCGACTTTCTCCTCGGATTTCCAATAGGGATGAATGAGCGCCCACAGGTCGCGCCAGAAACCGGGTCGGGTATGCAGGATCATGGGGTGAACGCGCGCACGAGCCGCGGATGAGAGGAGGTGGACTCAGCTGCGTCGGATGCGCGCCAGAGTATTGGTTGTGGAGCGTTGATGCAGGAAGGGGATCGAATGCACCTGCCCGCCCCAGGACAGGACTTCGCTTGCACCGACGATGCGCTCCGGCGGCCAGTCACCACCCTTGACCAGCACCTCCGGGCGCAGCGCCAGGATCAGCGCCAGCGGCGTGTCCTCGTCGAACCAGGTCACCAGGTCGACCGCGGCGAGGGCGGCGAGTACCGCGGCGCGATCCTCGAGCGGGTTGATCGGGCGCCCGGGCGCCTTGTCCAGGCGCCGCACGGATGCATCGGTGTTGAGCGCCACCACCAGCGCCGCCCCGAGTGCGCGCGCCTGCGCCAGGCAGGTCACGTGCCCGCGATGCAGGATGTCGAAGACGCCGTTGGTGAAAACCAGTGGACGCGCAAGCTGCTGCGCGGTGACCGACAGCGCCGCCGGCGGACAGATCTTGCGCTCGAACCCGGGTGCATGCATGCGCTGCCGATGATACCCCTGAGCTCGGCGCAGCCGCCGGTGAGTCGCGGTCTCAGGGCTGGGTCAGCTCGAAAACGCGTACGACCTTTTCCACCCCGCCGGTGGTGCGTGCGATCTCGGTGGCTGCGTCCGCTTCGTCAGGCGAAACCAGACCCATCAGGTAGACCACCTTGTCGCGCGTGACCACCTTGACGTGGTTGGCCTGAACGCCCTTGGAGGTGAGAAGCTTGCTCTTGACCCTGGAAGTCGTCAGGCTGTCGGCCGAGCGCTGCTGGAGGGGGGCTGGCGGCGCAACCTGGATCTCGTTCTGCACGTTGCGCACGTTCTCCACGCTGGCGGCAATGGCAGCGACGTCGTTGCGAATCTCGTCATTCGGCACCTCGCCGTTGAGCAGCACGAAGCGGTTGAAGCTGGTGCCCTTGATCTGCACCGCCTCGTTCTTGGCGTACTTCTTGCCGATTTCGTTTGCCACCTTGAGTTCGATGTTCTGATCTTCGACGAATACGCCCGTGGTGCGGCGGTCTTCGGCGATCATCGCGGTCGTCCCCACGCCCGCCGCCGCTACCGCGAAGCAACCCTGCAGGGCCGGGGTGATCGCGACGATGCCGATGAGAGCCAGTGTGCCGTGATTCATGTCTTTTTACTCCACTCCAAGGAGAATGCAGTCGATGGCGTCGCACAGGCAGTGCAGGCAGAGGATGTGCACCTCCTGAATGCGTGCCGTGCTGTTGTGTTGAACACACAAATGGATGTCTCCGGGCGCGAGGAGTTCCGCGATCATGCCGCCGTTGCGCCCGGTCAAGGCGATCACGTTCATCTGCCGGTCATGCGCCGCCTGGACCGCCTCGATGACATTGCGCGAAGTGCCGCTGGTCGATATCGCCAGCAGCAGATCCTGCGGCTGACCGAGGGCGCGCACCTGCTTCGAGAACACCTGCTCGAAGTCGAAATCGTTGGCGATCGAGGTGATGGTGGAGGCATCGGTGGTCAGCGCGATGGCGGCCAGACCGGGGCGATCGGCCTCGAAGCGGTTGAGCAGCTCGGCGGTGAAATGCTGCGCATCCGCGGCCGATCCGCCGTTGCCGCAAGCCATGATCTTGCCCTCGTTCATCAGGCACTGCACCATGCGCTCGGCCGCATGCGCGATGGGTACGGCCATCGATTTCCCCGCCTCGGTCTTGAGCTTCGCGCTCTCGGCGAAGTTCTTCTGGACACGGGCTACCAAGTCCATGGCATGCTCTTCCCTTCAAGTGGCGCGGATTATTGCACAAAGGCGATGTCGAACCGCGCGGCTATTCGCCGAAGGCGTCGCGAATCCATTCCGTCACCGTACCGTTGCCGTCGACCAGCACGGCATCGAAACGGCAGGGTGGCGGTCGTGAACGCCCGGACAGATAGTGGCGTGCGGTCACCAGCAGCTTGGCACGCTTGCGGGCGGTGATGCTCTCGCCAGCGCCTCCGAAGGCGTTGCCGCGACGCTGCCTGACTTCGACGAAGACCAGCGTATCGCCGTGTTCCAGGATGAGATCGATCTCGCCCAGGCGGCAGCGGTAGTTGCGCTCACGCAGGCGCAGTCCGCGATCGAGCAGAAAGCGTAGCGCGGCGTCCTCGGCCTGCGCGCCACGCTCATTCATGCGCGCGCTTCGCGTACCGCCAGCGCGTCAGCGCGCATCGAATACCCGCGTTTCGCCCTGTATGAACTGGGCGACGACCGGCTCGCGCACCAGCCGGCGCTCATGATCCAGGCTGATGTGTCCGGTGACCCCGTCGATGGCGGACATGCCCTCACCTGCATGGATCAGATCCATGGCGATGCGATAAGCGTCGATCCCCAGGGCGTAGAAGCGCTGCAGCTCCATGGATAGCAAGGATGCATCCGGACGCACGTAGCTGAGCACCGCGGGATGATCGGGAAGGAGCAGCCATGGCATGTCGACGAACATCACACCGTTCAGGTCCCGGCGTGCCAGCGCATCGTCCCCGGCGTTCACCAGAGAGGTGGCGTAGATCGACGCCGACTGGCCGAGATAGGCGCGTGCGAGCCGTCCGAGCGGCGCCTCCAGCGCGAGAAAGACGATGTCCGGCATGTTGGTGGAAAGGACGTCGCGCAGCTTTCCGAGCACCGCGGGATCGGCGTTGATCGCCTCCTGATGCACCACCTCCCCGCCGCGACCGCTCCATTCCTGCGCGAAGGATTGCGCCAGCCGGCGCGACCCAGCGCCGCTCAGGCCGACGACGATCATCGCGCGCTTGTGTCCCTGATCGTGCGCCACCCCGGCGATCCGCTTCGCCTCATGCTCGATCTGGAGTCCGAACACGAACAGGTCGTCGGGCAGTGCGGTGTCGACTTCCGGTCCGTTGAGCGCGAGCGTCGGTACCGAGATCAAGGCGCTGCCTGCCAGGGTGGAAACCGCGCTGCGCGTAAGCGGGCCGATCACGAATTGCGCCTGCCTGTCGACGGCATGCCGGTAGCTTCTGGCGACGTCGTCCGGATCGTCGCTGGTAGGGTAGAGCACCAGCGGCAGAGCCGGCTCGTTCTGCACCCGTTGCGCCTCCCAGATGCCGCGACGCACCGCATCGGCCGCACGCGTGAAGGGCCCCGACTTGGTCGGCAGCAGTACCGCGATGTGCGGCGACGTGGATGAGTCCGCAGACTGCTCCTGCGCGTGCGTGCTGCGATTGCCGCCCTCTGGCGCGCCCAAGTATAGTAGCGGCAGGAGCAGAAGAACGAGAGCCGGAATACGTTGCATAGCAAAACCAGCGCAGCGAAGGAGGCGGCATTATATGTCGTGGCCACCCCCGTCGGTAACCTGCAGGACATCACGCTGCGCGCGCTGGACGTACTGAAATCCGTACAGCTGATCGCGGCGGAGGATACGCGCACGTCGCGCCACCTCCTCGAGCACTACGGCATCCCGACGCCACTGACGTCACTGCATGAGCACAACGAGGCGGGGGCGGCGCAGCGCATCGTCGAAGCGCTCGGCCGGGGGCAGGCAGTAGCCCTGATCAGCGACGCCGGCACGCCTGCGATCAGCGATCCCGGCGCCATGCTGGTTCGCCGGGTGCGCGCGGCAGGGTTTCCGGTGGTGCCGGTGCCGGGCCCGAGCGCCCTGGCCGCGGCGGTGTCGGTGGCAGGGCTGGAGCCGGGCACCTTCCTGTTCCTCGGCTTCCTGCCGGCGCAGCCGGCAGCCCGGCGGCGCCGGCTGGAGCAGGTACGTGCCCTGCCTTTCGCCGTGGTCCTGTACGAGGCGCCGCATCGGTTGCGCGAATGCATCGACGACCTCGCCGAGCTGCTTGGCGGTGAGCGCGAACTGGTGATCGCGCGCGAGCTCACCAAGCTGTTCGAAAGCGTGCACGTATGCATGCTCGGCGAAGCGGGAGATTGGATCGATGCCGATCCCAACCGTCGGCGCGGCGAGTTCGTGCTGGTGATCGGCCCGCCGCCACCGTGCGCGGATCCCGCCCTCGACGAAGCACAGCGTGTTCTCACGCTGCTGCTGGCGGAAGTGCCGCTCAAGCAGGCGGTCAGGCTGTGCGCCGACATCACCGGAGTCAAGCGCAATCTGCTGTATCGGCAGGCGCTGGCGCTGAAATCCGCGCAGGACGATGCGCCGTAGGGGCTCGCCACCTGCGCCGGAGAAGTTTTGAACAAGTATCACGTGTGCGACCGAGGCGATTCGTCCATGGACAGCATCAGCATCACCCAGCCGGATGACTGGCATCTGCATTTGCGCGACGACGACTACATGCGGGCGGTGCTCGCGCATAGCGCGCAGCGCTTTGCGCGGGCAGTGATCATGCCCAATCTGAAACCGCCGGTGACCACGGTCGAGGCGGCGCAGGGGTATCGCGATCGCATTCTTGCGGCGCTGCCGGCCGGGAGCAGCTTCGAGCCGCTGATGACCTTGTATTTGACCGACAACATGCGCCCGGCGCACATTCGGGCAGCACGCGCGAGCGGGTTCGTCCACGCGGTGAAATATTACCCGGCGGGTGCCACCACCAATTCGGACTCGGGTGTGACCGACATCACGCGCTGCTTCGACACGCTCGAGGCCGTGGCCGATGCCGGCATGCCGCTACTGATCCATGGCGAGGTGACTGATCCGAGCGTGGACGTGTTCGACCGCGAGCGCGTGTTCATCGAACGCACGCTGGGCATGCTGGTGCAGCGCCTGTCGCATCTGCGCATCGTGCTCGAGCACATCACTACCGCCGAGGCAGTCGCGTTCGTGCGCTCCGCGCCGGACAATGTTGCCGCCACCATCACCGCGCATCACCTGCTGCTCAACCGCAATGCCATCTTCCAGGGCGGCGTGCGGCCGCACCATTACTGTCTGCCGGTGCTCAAGCGCGAGACGCATCGCCAGGCACTGCTCGGTGCCGCGATCTCGGGCAGTCCCAAGTTCTTCCTCGGCACCGACAGCGCGCCGCACGCCCGCCATACCAAGGAGAACGATTGCGGCTGTGCCGGTATGTACACCGCCCATGCGGGCATCGAGCTGTACGCGGAAGCCTTCGATCAGGCCGGCGCCTTGAACCGGCTGGAAGGTTTCGCCAGCCATCACGGCGCCGACTTCTACCGGCTGCCGCGCAATCCTCGCCGGATCACGCTGCGGCGGCGTCCCTGGCCGGTGCCACAGGATTTCGCCTATGGCGAGCACCGACTGGTGCCGCTGCGCGCCGGCGGCGAGATCGGGTGGAGCATCGACTGATGCCGGCATCGGCGGCGGGCAGACGCCCGCTGGCCGCATTCGCCTGGCTCTCGATCGCGACCGCGCTGGTCACGATCGCGATGAAGGGGTTGGCCTACTGGCTCACCGGATCGGTCGGTCTGCTATCCGATGCGCTCGAGTCGCTTGTCAACCTGGCTGCCGCGATCGTCGCGCTGAGCATGATCCGCGTGGCGGCGCGCCCGCCGGACGAGGATCATGCCTACGGTTACAGCAAGGCCGAGTACTTCGCCAGCGGTTTCGAGGGTGCGCTGATCATGGTGGCGGCCCTCACCATCGCCGTGGCGGCGGTGCAGCGCCTGCTCGCCCCCGTGCCGCTGGAGCAGCTCGACGTCGGCCTGGCGGTGTCGGCACTTGCGGCTCTGCTCAACCTGGCCGTCGGCCGGGTGCTGATACGCGCGGGCAAGCGCCACGATTCCATCGCCCTGGAAGCCGATGGCCACCACCTGCTGACCGACGTCTGGACTTCGGGCGGGATCATTCTCGGGCTGCTCGCCGTGCTGGCCACCGGCTGGCACTGGCTCGACCCCGTGATCGCGATCGGCGTGGCGCTGAACATCCTGCGCGAGGGCTGGTCGCTCGTGCGCCGCTCGGTCGACGGCCTGATGGACCGCGCGCTCGAGCCCGCGGCGCGCACCCAGATCGACCAGGTGCTCGAGGAGTTCCGCCACCAGGCGATCCGCTTCGACCACGTGTCGACGCGCCGTGCCGGCCAGCGCCGCTTCGTCGACGTG
>JAHCKU010000104.1 GCA_026125625.1 Burkholderiales bacterium
CTCCTCGGGCACGACGCCGAAGCTGCTCGCCAACGAAAAGGAAATCCGCATGATCGGCTACGGCTCCATGGCCATGGAGTCGTTCGTCGCCATCATGGCGGTGGTGGCTGCCACCGTCCTCGGCCCCGGCGTGTACTTCGCCATCAACGCCGACTTCGGCCGGCCGGCCGAAGAGGCCGTGGCGCTGATCTCCGCCTGGGGGCCGCAGTATCAGGTCACGGTCGAGCAGATGAAGGCGCTGGCGGTGGAGATGGGACTGCCGTCGCTGTTTGCGCGCACCGGCGGTGCGCCGTCACTGGCGGTGGGCATGGCGAGCATCTTCAGCGCCACCTTCGGCGGCGGGCTGATGAAATTCTGGTACCACTTCGCCATCATGTTCGAGGTGCTGTTCATCCTCACCACGCTGGATGCCGGCACCCGCGTCGGGCGCTTCATGCTCCAGGATATGGGCAAGCATTTCTGGCCCGCCTTCGGCAACGTCTCCTCCTACCCCATGACGGTGCTGTCGAGCCTGATCTTCGTGGCGGCATGGGGGTACTTCCTGTGGCAGGGCGTCACCGATCCACAGGGAGGGATCCGCTTCCTGTGGCCCCTGTTCGGCATCTCCAACCAGCTGCTGGCCGGCATCGCGCTGACGGTGGCCACCGGCATCATCATCAAGATGGGCAAGCTGCGCTATGCCTGGGTAACCGGTCTGCCGCTGGCCTGGCTGGCCGTGATATGTACCACCGCGGCGGCGATCAAGGTGTTCAGCCCCAATCCCGAGATCGGCTTCTGGTCCGGCGCCAACGCCATTGCCGCAAAGATCGCTGCGGGCGCCATTCCTGCCGACAAGCTCGGCGAGGCATGGGCCCAGGTCATCGCCTTCCGCATCGATGCCGCACTGGCCCTGCTGTTCGCGATCCTGCTGTGGGTGGTGATCCTGGACATGCTGCGCATGGCGTTCCGTTTCACATCCGGTCGACCGGTGCTGCCGCTGTCGGAGTCGCAGTATGAGCCGACCCGCCTGGCCGGACAGAAGCTGAGCACGGCGCTGCACTGATGCCTGCCGCGGACGACGAGCGCGCACGCCAGCGCGAAGAGGAGTTTCTCGCCTTGCTGCGACAAGGCGGTACGGTGTCGTCCGCGGGTTTGTTCGATTCCGGCGAACCGGGCCTGCGCTGCCTGCTGCCGGAGTGCCCGGATCCACTCCACATCGACAGTGCAGCGAACCCGCCGCTGCTGGCGCAGCCGCTGTTGCCGGCGCGTGCGGTGCATCCCGGCTGGCTCCTGCCCAATCTCGTATGGCGCACGCTGTGGCTGACCTGGGGTTTCCTGCGCCAGGTCTCCGGCGACGATGCTTATGAGCGCTATCTCATGCACATGGCCCGGGCGCATCCGGGCCAGCAGCCCATGACGCGTGCCGAGCACTTCACCTGGCGTCAGGAACAGAAATGGAACCGCCTGTCGCGCTGCTGCTGAGCGCCACGCAACCCCGCATCAGCTCCGCACAGCAGTTCTGAACAGCCTGACCGCTCAGGGACGCTCCTGATCGGTAGCAGCAGGACGCGTGGATTGCCAGCGCGCCAGCAGAGTCTGCGCGTCGCTGACCGTGAGCATGATCGAGGTCACCCCGAGGCTGAAGTTGCGCGACAGGATCTGCCCCAGGCGCTGACGCAGCGGCTCGCGCGCGGGTGACAGGATCACCACTGCGTACATCGGTGGCTTGCCGTGCAGCCGCACCATGCTGATACGGAAGGGGGAGCTGGTTCGATCTCCGGCTTCCTGTGCAAGGCTGCGCAAACAGCTTTCGAGATCTGTTTCGGACGGATACTGCATCGAAGAAGAGTTCTGGTCGGACACGGAATGTCTGAAAGCGACGACAGATACGGCAATTCTCACTACAACGGCCGCACTATGCAGCGGCGATGAGGCAGCACGCAGGCACCAGACGGAAGTGTACCGCGACCTGGGCTCCTGTGAAGAGGCAGCGGTTCTCCGGCAGCAACCGGCGCTCCCGGGGGGCCGGCTGCAGGCGCGGCAGTAGAATGACGACTGCACATCCGCTCACGGTCATGAAGAACAACTCGCCCATCCGCTACCGCATCCGCCCGCACGATCCTGAAGCGCATCTGTTCGAAGTCAGCTGCACCATTTCCGATCCGGCGACCGACGGGCAGTGCTTCGCCCTGCCCGCCTGGATTCCCGGCAGCTATCTGATCCGCGACTTCGCACGCCACGTCATCGGCATACGTGCGCACAGCGGCCGCAAGCCGATTCCGATCGAGAAAACCGACAAGGACACCTGGCGTGCGGCACCGTGCTCCGGCCCGCTCACCGTCACCATCGCGGTCTACGCCTGGGATCTGTCGGTGCGTGGCGCCCATCTGGATACGACCCATGCCTTCTTCAACGGCACCTCCGTGTTTCTGCGCCCGCTGGGCGCCGAAGCGCGTCCGTGCGAGGTGGACATCCTGCGTCCCGGCGGCAGCCGCTATCGCAGCTGGCGCGTGGCCACCACCCTCGCACGCAAGAGCGCACCGGCCTACGGCTTCGGCACCTACGTCGCAGCGGATTACGACGAGCTGATCGACCATCCGGTGGAGATGGGCACTTTCACGCTCGCCACCTTCCACGCCGGCGGCGTGCCGCACGACATCGCCATCACCGGCCGCCACGATGCCGACATGGATCGACTGTGCGCGGACCTGTCGCGACTGTGCACCTGGCACATCGATCTGTTCGGCCGCCCGGCGCCGATGAAGCGCTATCTGTTCCTGGTCACCGCGCTGGGCGAGGGCTACGGCGGGCTGGAGCATCGCGCCTCCACCGCGCTGCTGTGCGCACGCGATGATCTGCCACGCAAGGGCATGCAGGAAGTCAGCGACGCCTACCGTACCTTCCTGGGCTTGTGCAGCCACGAGTATTTCCATACCTGGAACGTCAAACGCATCAAGCCCGCGGCCTTCACCCCCTACGACCTGCAGCGCGAGAATGTCACCACGCTGCTGTGGGCTTTCGAGGGCATCACCAGCTACTACGACGATCTCGCTCTGGTGCGCAGCGGGCTGATCGGCACGCAGGACTACCTCGAGCTGCTCGGGCGCAGCATCACCAGCCTGCTGCGCACCGGCGGACGCCTGAAGCAGACCGTGTCCGAGTCCAGCTTCGATGCCTGGATCAAGTACTACCGCCAGGACGAGAACGCTCCCAATGCCCTGGTGAGCTACTACCTCAAGGGCAGCCTGATCGCCTTGTGCCTGGACCTGCAGATTCGCGAGCGCACACGCGGACGCAAATCCCTGGACGACGTCCTGCGCGCGTTGTGGCAGCGCTACGGCAAGACCGGCATCGGCGTGCCGGAAGATGGCTGGGAGCGCATCGCCGAGGAGATCAGCGGCCTGCGCCTGCGCCCGTTCTTCGACCGTGCCCTGCGTTCCACCGATGAGTTGCCGCTCAAGCAGGCGCTGGCCAGCGTGGGTGTGGACCTGCATCTGCGTCAGGCGGAATCGGCGACCGACCGCGGTGGACACCCTGGAGCGAACTTCGGTGCGCGGTCAACGCGCACTGCGACCAGGCGCGTCGCACTGGGGGCGCGCACCACGGAAGACGGTGCGGGCGTGAAGCTGACGCACGTGCTCGACGGCGGCAGCGCGCAACGCGCCGGTCTGGCCGCGGGCGACGTGCTGGTCGCGCTGGACGGATTGCGCGTCAACCAGCGCACCCTGGACAAGCATCTGCAACGTTTCACGCCGCAGGAGCCGATACGCGCACACGCGTTCCGGCGTGACGAGCTGATCGAGCGCGCGCTGCACCTGCAGCCAGCCCCGATCGACACCTGCCATCTCACCGCGAGCACGGATGCCGTCCGGCGCCGGCGGCACGAGCGCTGGCTTGGAGATGGAGGCAAGGCATGAGCGATCACGCCGGGACCGATCGTATTGGGACCCGCCTCGCCTTGAGCTATGACGACGTGGCCGATGCGCAGCGCGTGCTGGCCGGTCATGCCCATCGCACGCCGGTGCTCACCTCGCGCCAGATCGACACTCGCACCGGCTGCCGCGTGTTCTTCAAGTGCGAGAACTTCCAGCGCATCGGCGCATTCAAGTTTCGCGGTGCCTTCAATGCCATTTCACGCCTGAGCCATGCGCAGCGCGAGCGGGGCGTGCTGGCCTATTCCTCGGGCAACCACGCCCAGGCGGTGGCCCTGGCCGCCAGCCTGCTCGGCAGCAAGGCAGTGATCGTGATGCCGCAGGACGCTCCCCAGGTGAAGCTGACGGCCACGCGCGGCTACGGCGCGGAAGTGGTGACCTACGACAAGCACGCCACGGTGCGCGAGGAACTGGCTGCGCAGCTCGCCCACCAGCGCGGTCTGGCGCTGATCCCGCCTTATGATCACCCGCACGTCGCGGCAGGCCAGGGTACGGCGGCGCAAGAGCTGTTCGACGAGGTCGGTGCGCTGGACTATCTGTTCGTATGCGTAGGCGGCGGGGGATTGATCTCCGGCTGCGCCATCGCCGCACACGCCTTGTCGCCGCAGTGCAAAGTGATCGGCGTGGAACCGGAAGCCGGCGATGATGCCACGCGCAGCTTCAAGACCGGCACCCTGCAGCGTTGCCACAACCCGGACACCATCGCCGACGGCGCGCGCACGCCGTCACTGGGCGCGGTGACGTTTCCCATGATATTGCGCCACGTCCACGACATGGTGACGGTCAGCGACGCTCAGCTGCTGCAGGCGATGCTTTATCTGTGGGAACGCATGAAGATCGTGGTCGAGCCCACCGGCGCACTCGCCGGCGCCGGCCTGTTCGAACGCAAGGTGGACATGCCGCCGGGCGCGCGCGTAGGGGTCATCGTCTCCGGCGGCAACGTCGACGTGCGCGACGTATGCCGCTGGCTCGCGGCGTAAGCGCGCATCCTTACCGTGCAGCCGGCGACGCCGTGCCGGCGATCGACGCCAGCGCCTTCTGCACGAAGCGATTGTCGTAGGCCTGGGCGACGTTCATCGCGCCTGCGGCGCGCACCGCCGGATCGAATTTGCGCAGCACTTCGTACAGCGCACGCGCACCGCTGGGCGGGATGAGACCGTCCCTGGAGTAGCCCGGTCGCGAGCGCTCCAGCGCGGCGAGATAGGTGCCGTGCTCGCCGAGCGTATATTCGGGCGGCACCGTCTTCATGATCTGCTCGGGCGTGGCGGTCTGCAGCCACGCCAGCGCGCGCACCATGGCATTGGCCAGCGCCTGCGTGGCGCCCGGGTTCTGATTGATGAACGTCTCCCTGGTGTAGAGCGAGCCGGCCGGCAGGAGATCGCCGAACACCGCACGGCTGCCCTGCTCGCTCATGGTTTCGTGCACCACCTTGATCGTGCCGGAGCGCTCCAGCAGGGTGATGGCAGGCTCCACGTTGGCGATGGCATCGACGCGGCCGGCACGCACCGCAGCCACCGCAGCCGGTCCGGTGCCCACGCCGATGATCGCGACCGCCTCCGGGGCCAGCCCGGCGCTGGCGAGCAGATGATTGACGAAGATGTGCGTGCTGGAACCGGGCGCGGTCACGCCGACCTTCATGCGTGCGAGATCGGCGGGCCCGCGATAGCTGGCCGCGAGCTGGCCGCGCACGCCCAGCGCAAGCGAAGGCGTGGCCGTCTGCAGGGCGAAGGACTGCAGTGCCTGCCCCTTGGCACGCAGGATGATGACGTGGTCGAAGCCGCCGGCGACCACGTCGACGCTGCCGCCCATCATCGCCTGCAAGGCCTTGGCTCCGCCGGCAAAGTCCAGGATCTGCACCTGCAGGCCTTCGTCGCGGAAATAACCCAGGCGTTCGGCGAGCGTCAGCGGCAGGTAGTACAGCGCGGCCCTGCCGCCCACCGCGATGACCACCTTGCGTCGCTCCGACGCGCCGCGCGCGAGTCCTGCAGCCAGCGCCGGCGCCACGGCCAGCGCAGCCAATGCAGATCGACGCGAAATCACCTGGGCGCCTCTCCGGCGAGCGCGCTCAGATCGACGTTGCCAGTGGAATCGAACGGCACGCTCGTTCCGTGCGTCCGCGCCAGCTTGCCCTGCACGCGATAGGTGATCCGCTCCGGTGCACCGGCACGCAGCCCGCTCACCTGATTGAGCACATCACCAAGGCTGCTGATGGCCTTCACCTCGAGCAGCACGTCGCCGAAAGCCGGTACCACCTCGTTCTGCCTGCTCACGCCCTTGGCAAAGGTCTTGCCGTTGAGCTCGACACTGAACGCCACGCCCTGCAAGGGCACATCGATGCCGTTCGGATTCTGCACGCGCAGTTTCATCATGTATTCCTGCTCCAGCAGTCCCATCTGACTCGGCCGCACGTCCGCCAAGGTGACCGACAACGGCTCCATGCCTCCCGGCATGCCGGCGCAGGCGCTCAATGCCAGCAACATGCCTGCCGCGATTCCCCGTCCAACTCCGTGCATCGCTTCTCCTCGTGTCATGGTCGTCATCGAACTCGATGTCAGCCGTGCAAATCGTGCTCCTGCACCTTCGGGCGCCAGTTCATCATGCGCCGCTCGACCAGCGTGACCAGCCGGTCGAGCCCCAGTGCCGCCAGCGTGAGCACGATGACGCCGGCGAATACCGTGTTGACGTCGAACACGCCCTCGGCCTGCAGGATCAGATAGCCTACACCGCGCGCCGAGCCCAGATACTCCCCCACCACCGCACCCACGAAGGCCATGCCGACCGAGGCATGCAGGCTGGCGAACACCCAGCCGGTGGCACTGGGCAGGTAGACGTGCCGCAGCAGCTGTGTTCGCGTCGCACCCAGCATGCGCGCGTTGTTCAACAGCACCGGGCTGACCTCGCGCACGCCGTGATAGACGCTGAAGAACACGATGAAGAACACCAGGGTCACGCCCAGCAGAACCTTGGACCAGATGCCCAGGCCGAACCACACGGCGAAGATCGGCGCCAGGATCACGCGCGGCATGGAATTGAACGCGGTGATGTAGGGGTCGAGCAGACGCGCTGCGCGCGGGCTCAGCCCCAGCCACAGACCGCACGCCAGCCCCAGCACCGTACCCAGGACGAACGCTAGCAGCGTCTCGAGCAGGGTCACGCCCAGATGAGGAAAAATCCTGCCGCTCGCGAACCAGTCCCAGATGCGCCCCAGCACCTGCAGCGGCTCGCCGAAGAAGAACGGCGGCAGCACTTCGCTGCGCGTGAGCACGTGCCAGAAGAGAAACAGGCCGACCAGCAGCAGCACCTGCCACGGCCATAGCGGCCGCCTGGATGCGTGCTCCGCGCGTTCAGACATCGCGTTGCTCATGCGCCTTCATCACCTCCTGCTTGAGTGCACTCCAGATCGCCCGGTGCAGCTCGACGAAACGCGGATGCAGGGCGATCTCCTGCACGTCGCGCGGCCGTGGCAGGTCGACCGCATAGTGCGCGATCGGCCGCGAGGCCGGACCGGCAGAGAGCACCACCACGCGATCCGACAAGGCGATCGCCTCTTCCAGGTCGTGCGTGACGAACAGCACGCAACGGCGCTCCTGCGCCCACAGCTCGAGCAGTTCGTTCTCCATCAGCTGACGCGTCTGCACGTCCAGCGCAGAGAACGGTTCGTCCATGAGCAGCATGCGCGGCTCCAGGATCAGCGTCTGGGCCAGCGCCGCGCGCTTGCGCATGCCGCCCGACATCTCGTGCGGATACTTGGCCGCATGCGCACCCAGCCGCACGCGTCGCAGCCAATCGCCCGCGCGCTCGCGTGCCTGCGAGCGGGGCATGCCGCGCAGCTCCAGCCCAATGGCGACGTTGTCCAGCGCCGTGCGCCAGGGGAACAGGGCATCGGCCTGGAACAGATAGCCGGCCTGACCATTCAGTCCGCGCAAGCGCTCGCCGAAGGCGTGTACCGTGCCTGCGGTCGGGGCCTGCAGGCCGGCGGCCAGATTCAACAGCGTCGACTTGCCGCAGCCGGTCGGCCCCACCAGCGATACGAACTCGCCGTCATGCACGGTCAGTGACGCTGCCTGCACCGCGGTGTAGGCCGCGCGCGTGCTGCCACGCCCGGGGAAGGTGCAGGTGACCTGATCCAGCACCAGAGCCGGGACGGATTGCGGGGCCGAGGACATGAAGCGGGCAACGATCGATGAGTTCGCGGGATGGCCGCGCATCATAGTCTGCCCGGCACCATCCTGCCCGGGCACGGCCGTGCGATCATGCGCGCTACGACTTCATCGCAGCCATCACCAGGGAGTATTCCGATGCAAACGACCGTCCGTTCCAGCCGCAGCTCGCTCACGCGCACGCTGGCGCCAGGCCTGATGCTGTATGGCCTCGTCTTGCCGCTGCACGCGGAGGAAGTGGCCGTACTGTGGGCCGATCCCAAGTGCGAGATGATCCTGGTGGAGAAGGCGGACGGGGAATTCGGAACGGTGCTGCGCCTGAGCGAGGGGCGCATCGGCATCGGCGACAAACTCGAAGGCGACTTCGCCCATATCGATCAGATCCGCAAGGTACGCAACGTCGCCACCGACGAGGATCTCATGGTGCGCGGAGTGCGCTACTCCAGCAGCCGCAAGTGGGTGCTGCGGGTGCTGCCGAAGTGGTGCAAGGGGCCGGCCGAGTAGCAGCGTGCGCAGCAGAGAAACGATCGTGATCGGCTCCGGAGGCGCTGAATCAGCCCGCGATTCTACTGCCCGGCCCGTGCACCGTACATTCACTGACGCCGCACATGGATGCAGCGCTGGCCCGCTGCCTATTCGCCTGCGACCATCATGCGATCGATCAGCACCGAGCCGCACTGGCGCGCGCTGCGCGCGACGACGTCGGTGCCGATGGCCACGATTCCCTTGAACATGTCCTTCAGATTGCCGGCAATGGTGATCTCCTGCACGGGATAGGTGATCTCGCCGTTCTCCACCCAGAAGCCGGCGGCGCCGCGCGAATAGTCGCCGGTCA
>JAHCKU010000105.1 GCA_026125625.1 Burkholderiales bacterium
CCATCCGCGCGGATGCCCGCGTGCGTCAGGCCTATCTGGGAGACGAGGTTGGCGGCACTGCTTGAGATTAGTGGGCTGGAGGCGGGCTACGGTACCAGCCAGGTGCTGTTCGGCCTGGATCTGACGATCGAAAGCGGCACCGTGGTGAGCCTGCTCGGCCGCAACGGCATGGGCAAGACCACCACGGTGCGCACCATCCTTGGATTGCTCGTGCCAACGCGCGGCAGCATCCGCTTCCGCGGCGAACGCATCGACGGCTGGAGCGCGGATCGCATTGCGCGCAGCGGCGTGGCAGTGGTGCCGGAGGGGCGACAGATTTTTCCCAACCTCAGCGTGGAGGAGAACCTGCTCGCTTTCCGTGCCAATCGCTGCCACGCTGCTGCACCCTGGACGCTGGAGCGTGTGTACGCGCTGTTTCCCGGTTTGCGGGCGCGGCGGACGAACCTGGGCAATCAGCTCTCTGGCGGCGAGCAGCAGATGTTGGCCATCGGCAGGGCGCTGATGACCAATCCGCACCTGCTCATCCTGGACGAGGCTACCGAGGGTCTGGCACCGCTGGTGCGCGAGGAGATCTGGCGCTGTCTGCATGGCCTGCGCGACGCGGGGCAAACCATCCTGGTGATCGACAAATACGTCGAGCGGCTGATCGCCCTGGCGCAGCAGCACACCATCCTCGAGCGCGGGCGAGTGGCATGGCACGGAAGCTCGCAGGCGCTGGATCAGGATCACACGGTCTGGCACCGGTATCTGGGCGTGTAACGAATACCGACAAGCGCCCGGCGCCGCGTCGCCCGTTTGGCCCCATGGGCCGCCATTGAAAACCCCGTGCCTACCCGCATATCGGCACGGTAAAGGCGGCAAACCATTGCGGAGACCCAGGCGCGCAGAAGCATGAAATCCCGTTATCCATCCGGCTCCATGTGGGCCCACGCTCTGGAGATGCTGGAGCAGGCCGACCGGCTGCACCGGCAGTTCTTCCAGCCCGGTGCCGCCACCGGCTCGGCCTGGGAGCCTCCCGTCGACATCGTCGAGCACGAAGACGCGTATCACATCATCGTCGCTTTACCGGGGGTGGATGCTTCGCGCATTCGCGTCTACTTCGACGGCGCGGCGCTGGTCGTCACCGGCGATCGGCCGCTGCCGGCCAGTTGCCGGGGCGGCACCATTCGCCGCCTGGAGATTCCCTACGGCCGCTTCCAACGCCGGATACCGATTCCAGCGGGCCAGTTCGAGCTGTTCCAGCAACACGTGGAAAACGGCTGCCTGATCATCGGGCTGCGGCCGTTGTCTTGAGGATCACGACATGAGTGGGTCGAACATGCAGGAAAACAACGAAGTGCGGGCAGAGGCGATGCAGGCCGATGACGCCGGACGCGAAGCAGGCACCAGGCAGTCTGCTGCGCGCGCCATCGACCTTCCGGACGATGCCATGGTGATCCTGCCGGTGCGCAACATGGTGCTGTTCCCCGGCATGATCCTGCCGCTGACCATCGGACGGGAAGGATCGATCGCGGCCGCGCAGCAGGCGGTGCGCAGCGAACGCCCGATCGGCCTGCTGCTGCAGAAGGATGCCTCTGCGGAAAACCCTGCGGCCGAAGACTTGAACGGGCTGGGCACCGTCGCTCAGATCCTGCGCTATGTCACCACCCAGGATGGCGGGCATCACATCATCTGCCAGGGGCAGGAGCGCTTCGTCGTGCGCGAGTTCCTGCCCGGCTACCCGTTTCTGGTCGCACGCGTGGATCGCTTCGCCGACGGCGGCACCGTCAGTCAGGACGTCGAGGCACGCTTCATCCAGCTGAAGCGCCGCGCAGCAGAAGCATTGGAGCTACTGCCGCAGGCGCCGCAGGAGCTGGCAGGTGCAATGCAGAATTTCACCTCGCCCGGCGGTCTGGCTGACATGGTCGCGGGCCTCCTCGACATCAAGCTCGAGGAGAAGCAGCAGCTGCTCGAGACGCTCAACGTGCAGACGCGCCTGGATCGCGTGCTGGAAATGCTCGCGCGCCGCATCGAGGTGCTCAAGCTGTCGAAGGAGATCGACGAGCGCACCAAGGAGAGCGTGGACAAGCGCCAGCGCGAGTTCATGCTGCGCGAACAGCTCAAGACCATCCAGAAGGAACTGGGCGAGGGCGAAGAGGAAGGCAGCGATCTGGCCGACCTGGAGAAAGCCATCGATGAAGCCGGCATGCCGGAGGAGGTCGAGGCGCACGCACGCAAGGAGCTGAAGCGCTTGGCGCGCATTCCCGAGGCTTCGGCTGAATACTCGATGGCGCGTACCTACGTCGACTGGCTGGTGGAACTGCCGTGGAAGGCCACGCCGCAGACCGAGATCGACCTGGCGGAGGCGCGGCGCATCCTGGACGAGGATCACTTCGGTCTGGAGAAGATCAAGAAGCGTATCCTCGAGTTTCTCGCGGTGCGCAAGCTCAACCCGCAGGGCAAGTCGCCGATTCTGTGCTTCGTCGGACCGCCCGGCGTGGGCAAGACCTCGCTCGGCCAGAGCATCGCCAAGGCGCTGGGGCGAAAGTTCACCCGCGTCGCGCTCGGCGGCGTGCACGACGAATCCGAGATCCGCGGCCACCGTCGCACCTACGTCGGCGCGTTGCCGGGCACCATCATCCAGGCGCTCAAGAAGGCGGGCAGCCGCGAGGCGGTGATGATGCTGGACGAGATCGACAAGGTCGGCCTCGGCGGCTTCCATGGCGATCCGAATTCGGCCCTGCTCGAGGTGCTCGATCCGGAGCAGAACCACAACTTCCGCGACAACTATCTGGGCGTGCCCTTCGACCTGTCGCGCGTGACGTTCATCGCCACCGCCAACATGCTCGATACCATCCCCGGTCCATTGCGCGACCGCATGGAGATCATCCAGCTGCCCGGCTACACGCAGGAGGAGAAGCTGCAGATCGCGCGCAAGTACCTGGTCAAGCGCCAGCTGGAGCAGAACGGACTGACGCCGGAGAAGCTCGACATCACGGACGAGGCGCTGCGGCGCGTGATCAGCGACTACACGCGCGAGGCCGGCGTGCGCAATCTGGAACGCGAGATCGGATCGCTATGCCGTAGCGCGGCGGTGAAGATCGCCGGCGGCGATGTCGAGCACGTGCGCATGGATGCCGCGCAGCTGGAGGAGATCCTCGGTCCGGCGCGCTTCGAGAACGAGGTGGCGCAACGCACCAGCGTTCCGGGAGTGGCCACCGGTTTGGCATGGACGCCGGTAGGCGGGGACATCCTGTTCATCGAGGCCAGCCGTACACCCGGCAGCGGGCGGTTGATCCTCACCGGGCAATTGGGTGATGTCATGAAGGAGAGCGCGCAGGCGGCGCTGACCCTGGTGAAGTCGCGCGCAGCGGAGCTGGGCATCGATCCGGCTGCGCTCGACAAGGCGGACGTGCACGTGCACGTACCGGCTGGCGCGATTCCGAAGGATGGGCCCAGTGCCGGTGTGGCGATGTTCATGGCGCTGTCCTCGCTGCTGGCCAACCGCAACGTACGTCACGATGTCGCCATGACCGGCGAGATCAGCCTGCGCGGGCTGGTGCTGCCGGTGGGCGGGATCAAGGAGAAGGTGCTGGCGGCGATGCGCGCGGGGATCACCACGGTGATGCTGCCCAGGCGCAACCAGAAGGACTTGCAGGACGTGCCGCAGGAAGCCAGGGAGCGCTTGCGCTTCGTGTGGCTGGAGACGGTGGACGACGCGATGCGCACCGCGCTGGTGTCGTTCGAGAAGTCCGAGGCACCGGAGCCGGCGCTGGCGGATTAGCGTGTCATCGCCGCGCTCCTTATCTTAAAGTGTCATCATCTAAAGTGTCATCCTGGGAATAGTGTCATCCCGAGACGAAGCCGAGGGATCTTGCTGTCCAGATGCGGCTGGAAAGATTCCTCGCTACGCTCGGAATGACACCGTAGGAGAATGACGCCGTACGAAAATGACGGCGTGGGGAAATCACGCCATGGGCGCATCGCCGCCCCCTTAAGGGAACTCCGAACAACTATCGCGATACATGCGGGCCGCAGTTGCGGCCCGTTTTATTGCCTGCCGCGATCGTGGGCGAAGTCAGAGCTTCGGCGCCCGGCCGTGAAAGTCGGTGACCGACTGATACGCCGCGCCGGCGCGGAACAAGGTGGCTTCGTCGAATGGGCGGCCGATGATCTGCATGCCGATGGGCAGGCCGTTGGGATCGAAACCGCAGGGTACGTTGAGTGACGGCAATCCGGTCAGGCTCGGCACACCGGTGTACTGCATGATGGCCGAGAGCATGTCCTCCACCACGCCGTTCTCGATCACCACCGTCATCTCGCCCACCTTCGTCGCCGTGAACGGCAGAGTCGGGCAGATGAACACGTCCACCTTGCGGAATGCGTCGAGGAACTCGTTGCGCAGCAACGTGCGGTAGCGTTGCGCCTGCAGGTAGTGCGTGGCCAGCAGCATCTCGCCGATCTCGAGCAGACCGCGCACGTCGGCGCCATAGTCGTCCGGGCGCTCACGCAACCAGCGCTGGTGATAGTTGCTCGGCTCGGCCGATTCGATGGTGAGCTGCGCCGAGATGTTGCCATGGATGTTCTCGATATCCACTTCGACGATCTGCGCGCCGAGGCCGACCAGGGTATCCAGCGCCTGCTTCACCGCCGCCAGCACCGGCGGCTGCAGATGATGGAAGAAGTAGCCGGGAATGATGCCGATGCGCAAGCCTTGCACGCCCTGATCCAGTCCGGCGGTGTAATCGCAGGTGGCGGCGCGCGCGGTGGTCGGATCGTTGGGATCGTATCCGGCCATGGTGCCGAACATGGTGGCGCAGTCTTCCACCGTGCGCGTCATCGGTCCGGCGGTATCCATGCTCCATGCCAGAGGGATGATGCCGTGATTGCTGACGCGACCGTAGGTGGGCCGGAGGCCGACGATGCCGTTGATTGCGGAAGGCAGGCGGATCGATCCACCGGTGTCGGTGCCGATGGCGCCATAGCAGGTGCGCGCCGCTACCGCTGCGCCGGAGCCGCCGCTCGATCCGGCCGGGAAATGCTCGGTGTTCCAGGGGTTGCGCACGGCACCGTAGTGCGGATTGTCGGAGGTGCCGCCCCAGGCGAATTCGTGCATGTTCAGCTTGCCGACGAAGATGGCGCCGGCCTGGCGCAAGCGGGTGGAGATGGTGGCATCGCGCTGCGGCTTCCAGTCGCTCAGGATCTTGCTGCCGGCCGTGGTGCGTGTACCCTTGGTCGCGACGTTGTCCTTGAGCGCGATCGGGATGCCGTGCAGTGGTCCGAGATCATGACCGGCTGCGGTCATGATCTCTGCGGCCTTTGCCACCTGGCGCGCCTCGTCGGCGAACACCGAGATGTAGGCCTTGAGCCGATGGTCCACGGCGGCGATGCGCTCGAGCGCTGCGTCCACCAGCTCGACCGGGGAGACCTGCCTGTCCTTGACCAGCCGTGCCGCCTGGGCCAGCGTGAGATCGATCAGCTCTGCGGAGGTGCGTCCCATGTCACTGCTCCCCCTCTTCGTGGGACGGATGGGTAAACACCGTGGCGGGTACGAGGTCGTGGTACGGTGCCGCGCTCATCTTGCGGCTCAGCGCATTCGCGTCTTCCAGCCAGGCTGCCAGGATGGGCGTGATCTGGTCCTCGCGTCCCGGTGCGAGCGGCAGATCCGCATAGCGTGCGAGCTCACGCACTTGCGCGGGCGTCAGGGAAGGTTTTCTGCTCATTCGACTTCTCCTTGCATGTCGGGAAAGCAGCGGCGATCGCGACGCTCGCGTTCCGCGACGCGCAAGCCGCACGATCGAGATGACGCATTGCGCACGAACGGGCTCGCGCTCAGTCCATGATCCTGCGCAGGGTATGTCGGCGATTGCGCGTGAACGGCCGCACCTGCGTCGGCCAGCGTCCCGAGTCCACCGCCTTGGCCCAGGCATCGCTCGTCAGAACGTCGGGGCCGGTGATCTCGTACAGCACCGAATATTTCGGCTCGCCGTCGACGACGATGGTCTTGCGCTCTCCGCCGATCACCATGGTCAGCGGCTCGGCCACGTAGCGCGTGGCGGACACGATGCCCGGCACCTGGAGGATCAGCGGGATGTGCTCGGTGTCGTAGACCTCGTTGACCAAGGCCTCCTTGTCCGGGTCGACGTCCATGCTGGCGATGAAGAGGTAGCGGGCCTTGGCTGCCATGGGAAGAACCTCCAGGTGCAGATGATCAGGACGCAGATGATCGGGCGTGAATTCGAATGCGTTCCGGCTGACCCATTATGCTATGCGCCGGGCACGAGCATCAGCGTCGGCCATGCCTGCACGCCGAGGAAGGTCTCCGGCTCGAGCATGACGACGCTTCCGGATGCCACCTCCCTCGCGGTCGGGGTGGCTGCGGCTGCCAGATAGCGCTGCAGGGCTGCCAGGGGATCTTCATCGGGACGGGCATCGATTGCCCGCCCCTGCAGCTGAACGCGCCGTCCCTGGTAGGTTTCGGGCAACGCGCGATGGCGTCCGAACTTCGATTTGCCGAAATCGTGCCGGCTGCGATGGTGCACCGGAAACGGTGCATCCGGCTGCTGCGAGTAAAAGGTGACGACGAAGAACTCTTCGAGTCCGGTGACCCCGTTCAGGAAATGTGTGGCCGCATCCCCGTACAGCGCACTGCACAGCATGCGCTTGCGATACAGGATGGACCACTCGGGGTGGCGCGCAAAGAAATCGTCCCGCTCGCTGCGCGCGATGCGCGCCAGCCGACGCAGGTCCTGCACGGTGATGGGAGTATGGGACCGGTCTTCGCTCACGACCCGCATCATACAAGCGCGGCATGATCGGCGCGGCTGCGGCAGCAGTGCAGGCGGCCTGCTAAGATTTGAACGATCCGCCAACGTGGAATCGGCAGTGCCGGGCTCGCTGCGTCCGACATGCGAGATTGGCGAGTCATCCCCTCAATACCTGTCAGGAGCGTTCCCATGCGTATGCTGAGCAAGTCGATGCTGGCCCTGGTCGCCTGGTCGTGGTTCGCCGTGGCGGCCGCCGAATCCTGCCCGTCCCTGCTCGATCATCGACTGCGTACCTTCGATGGCAAGGAAGTGAACCTGTGCGATTTTTCCAATCGGCCGGTACTGGTGGTCAATACCGCCAGCCGCTGCGGCTTCACCAAGCAGTTCGGCAAGCTGCAGACGATGTACGAGCAGTACAAGGATCAGGGACTGATGGTGATCGGCTTTCCGTCCGACGACTTCAACCAGGAGCTGGCCACCAACAGGGAAGTCGGCGAATTCTGCCTGGCCAATTACGGTGTGAAGTTCCCGATGATGGAGATATCCTCGGTGAAAGGCGCATCGGCCAACGCACTGTTCAAGCAGCTCGCCGCTGCGACCGGTGACGAGCCGGCGTGGAACTTCCACAAATACCTGATCGCACCCGGTGCGAGCACGGTGCACAGCTTCTCCACCCGCACCGAGCCGGACGCGAACGTTGTCATGGGCAAGCTCAAGCCGATGCTCAAATAGTCGTCGCGCGACACGCATTGCCGCCATCCGGTCCACGTCGAGACCGCGTTCGGGAGGATCTGCGGTGCGCAGGTGCGGAGCACACGCGGTGGCAGCCGGAATGCTGGCGCTGGTCATACTCCTGGCCGCTGGGGCCGTCGCTGCGCAAGCCTACCCGGATCGTCCGATCCGTCTGATCGTTCCGTTCACGCCGGCTGGCGCCACCGACGTGCTGGCACGGCTGATCGGCGACGCGCTCGGAAAGCGCCTGGGCCAGCCGGTGGTGATCGAGAACCGGCCCGGCGCCGGCGGCAATATCGGCGCGCGGCTGGCCGCCAAGGCAGCACCCGACGGCCATACCCTGATCATGGCGCCGACGTCGATCTTCGCCATCGCCATGACCTTGTACCGTGCGCCCGGCTACGACCTGCTCGCCGACTTCGTACCGGTGTCGACCGTGGCCAATGCACCGCATGTGCTGGTCGCCCATCCCGGCCTGCAAGTCGGCACGCTGCCGGCGTTGCTGGCGCGCGCCCGCGCACAGCAGGGGGTGATCGCAGTGGCCTCGCAGGGCGTGGGAACGGTGTCTCATCTCGAAGCGGAGATGCTGCAGCAGATGGCAGCGGTGCGCTTCGTGCACGTCCCTTACAAGGGTAGCGCGCCGGCGCTGGTCGACCTGCTTGCCGGGCGCGTGCCGGTGATGTTCGACAGCATCGCCTCGGCGCTGCCGCATATCCGTGCCGGCAAACTGGTGGCGCTGGCGGTCGCGCCGGAGGCACGCAGCACGGTGCTGCCGGATGTGCCGACCGTGGCAGAGTCCGGTCTGCCCGGCTATCGCGCGGAATCATGGTTGGGTATCCTGGCGTCCGCGCGTACGCCCGAGGCGATCGTGCAGCGCCTGAACCATGAGCTGGTGACGCTGCTGGCCGAGCCGGAACTGCGGCAGGCGCTGGTGGAACGCGGCTTCGAGCCGCAATCGTGCTCGTCGCAGCAATACCGGGCACGCATGCGTGCCGATGTGGCGCGGTGGCGCGAGGTGGTACGCGCCTCCGGCGTGGTGCTCGAGGACTGAGCGCCTCCAATCAATCCGTGATGAGAACGACCATGGATATTCTTTCGCTCGATCAGCCGTGCAGCGCGATGACGGCGCGTGCCACCGTCTCATGCCAGGCGCGCTAGCTGGCATCCGCGTCCTCGACCTGAGCCGCATCCTGGCCGGGCCGCTGGCGACACAGACCCTGGCCGATCTGGGCGCCGATGTCATCAAGGTGGAGCGTCCCGGCCGCGGCGACGATACCCGCAGCTGGGGACCGCCGTTCGTGCAGGACAGCGCCGGCCGGCCCAGCTCCGAAAGCGCGTACTACGTGTGCTGCAATCGCG
>JAHCKU010000106.1 GCA_026125625.1 Burkholderiales bacterium
TCGGGAGTCGAGCGCGTGACCGGGCGTCCTTCGAGGAAGGTCACGATGGTGGCCGGCTTGCCGTTGAGATGGCCCAGGTATTCGTTGCGCAGATTCGCGATCGGCTGGGGGCAGGGCAGGCCGTGCGCGGACAGGTGCGCCATCAGGTTCAGGTAGAACGGCAGTTCCCCCGGTTTCAGCTTCTCGAACAGGGTGAGCACGTAGCGGCCGTGCGAGGTCGTCACGAGGTAATTGGTGTTCTCGATGCCGGCAAGAATGCCGCGCAGATCGGTCAGCACGCCGATCGAATAGTCCTTGAGCCAGGCAGCCAGCTGCTCCGGCGTCACCGTGGTGAAAACCGACATCGCTACAGATTCAGATGCGCCTCGCGCTCCCGCGCCGACGGTTCGAAGCCGCGCTTCTCGTAATGACCGAAGATGGCATTGACCACTTCCTCCGGCCTATCGACGACCTGGATGAGGTCGATGTCGGCCGGATCGATCATCTTCTCCGCCACCAGCGTGCCGCGTATCCAATCCATCAGGCCCGACCAGTACGCGCTGCGCACCAGGATGATCGGCATGCGCCGGATCATACGCGTTTGCACCAGCGTGAGCGCTTCCATGAGTTCGTCCAGTGTACCGTAGCCACCCGGCATGACCACGTAGGCCGAAGCGAATTTGACGAACATGACCTTGCGCGCGAAAAAGTGGCGAAAGGTCTGGCTCACGTCCTGATAGGCGTTGGTCTGCTGCTCGTGCGGCAGCTGAATGTTGAGCCCGACCGAAAGCGAACGTCCGTGGTAGGCACCCTTGTTCGCAGCCTCCATCAGGCCGGGGCCGCCGCCGGAGATGACGGTGAAACCGGCATCGGACAATTGCCGGGCGATCTCCTCGGTCAGCTGATAGTAAGGATGATCGGGCGAGGTGCGCGCGCTGCCGAATATGCTCACCGCCGGGCGGATGCCATTGAGGCGCTCGGTCGCTTCGGCGAATTCTGCGATAATCGCGAACACGCGCCACGCCTCTCTGCCGGCCCAGGGTTTCTCGATCAGCTCGGGCGCCAACAGTGGCGGAATCTTTTCTGCAGGGTTCATAGTCGCTGATGTCTCGTTCATCGCGGCCTGCCGAGCAGCGCCTGCTGCGAGAGGCGCTCTGCATTCGCCGGACCGGTCAGACCTCTCGAGCATATATCACGCCCACGCGCTTCACCATTCTCCGATGAAGACTCTTGTGTTGGTAGACGCCTCGTCCTACCTGTATCGAGCCTTTCATGCGCTGCCCGATCTGCGTAACAAGGCAGGCGAGCCGACCGGTGCGATCTACGGCGTGCTGAACATGCTGAGACGCCTGCACAAGGACGTGGCCGCCGATTATAGCGCGTGCATATTCGACGCCAAGGGCAGGACCTTCCGCGACGACATCTACGACCGCTACAAGGCCAACCGGCCGCCGATGCCCGACGATCTCGGCGCGCAGGTCGCACCGCTGCACGAATGCATCCAGGCCATGGGCTGGCCGCTGCTCGAAGTGCCCGGCGTCGAAGCCGACGACGTCATCGGCACGCTGGCGGCCCGCGCCTGCGCAGCCGGCGCACGCACCATCATTTCCTCGAGCGACAAGGATCTCACCCAGCTGGTCAACGGCACGGTCACCATGGTCAACACCATGTCCGGAGAGACCTTCGACGAGGCAGCGGTATTCGCCAAGTTCGGCGTTCGCCCGGATCAGATCGTGGACTATCTGACCTTGATCGGGGACAGTGTGGACAACGTTCCCGGCGTGGACAAGGTCGGCCCGAAGACGGCGGCGAAGTGGCTGCAGCAGTTCGACAGTCTGGACAACCTGCTGCGCCATGCGGACGAGATCGGCGGCGCAGCGGGCGAGAATCTGCGCAAGGCGGTGCCATGGCTGCCGACCGCGCGCGCGCTGCTCACGGTCAAATGCGACGTCGAGCTGCCGGTGCAGTTCGAGCAGCTCGTCCACACGCAACCCGATCGCAGCGCGTTGTCGGCGCTGTATCAGCGCCTCGAGTTCAAGACCTGGCTGCGGGAGCTGAACGCCGTATCGACCGAGGCGGAGCCCTCTGCATCCGTGGCCGCGCCGGCCCGCACGCGCCACTACGAGACCATCCTGAGCACGGCCCAGCTCGACGCCTGGCTGGAGAAGATCGCGCGCGCGGAACTGGTATGCGTGGATACCGAGACCACCAGTCTCGACCCGCACGCCGCACGCCTGGTCGGCATCTCTTTCTCGCTGGAGCCCGATCATGCCGCCTACGTGCCGCTCACGCACGCCTACCCGGGCGCGGCGGCGCAGCTGCCTTTTCAAGCCACCCTCGAGCGGCTGCGTCCATGGCTCGAGGATGCATCGCGGTTCAAGGTCGGACAGAACGCGAAGTACGACACGCACGTCTTCGCCAACCACGGCATCCGCCTGCGCGGCGTGGTGCACGATACCTGTGTGCAGTCCTATGTGCTCGAGAGCCACAAGCCGCACGACATGGACAGTCTCGCGCAGCGCCATCTGGGCATCAAGACCATCACCTACGAGGAGGTCGCCGGCAAGGGCGCGACGCGTATCGGTTTCGATCAGGTCTCGATCGAGCGCGCCACCGAGTACTCGGCCGAAGACGCCGACGTCACCCTGCAGCTCCACCAAGCGCTGTATCCCCGCATCCTGGCCGAGCCATCGCTGCACTTCGTCTACGAGCAGATCGAGGTACCGGTGATGGAGGTGTTGTACGAGATGGAGCAGGCGGGAGTGCTCATCGACAGCGATCTGCTCGGTCGTCACAGCCAGGAACTGGGCCGACGCCTGCTGGGCATCGAGCAACAGGCCAAGGACGTGGCCGGCCAGCCGTTCAATCTGAACTCGCCCAAGCAGATCCAGGAGATCCTGTTCGAGCGCCACCAGCTGCCGGTGCTGAAGAAGACCCCCAGCGGCCAGCCCTCGACCGACGAGGACGTGCTGGAGCAGCTGGCGCTGGACTATCCGCTGGCACGCCTGATCCTCGACTACCGTGCGCTGTCGAAGCTCAAGTCGACCTACAGCGACAAGCTGCCGCGCATGGTCGATCGGCGTACCGGCCGCGTACACACCACGTTCAATCAGACCACGGCGGTGACCGGACGGCTTTCCAGCAACGATCCCAACCTGCAGAACATTCCGATCCGCAACGCCGAAGGGCGCCGTATCCGCGAGGCCTTCGTGGCGGCACCCGGACACCAGCTGGTGTCGGCCGATTATTCCCAGGTCGAGCTGCGCATCATGGCGCACCTGTCGCACGATGCGACATTGCTGGCCGCTTTCCGCTCCGGAGAAGACGTGCACCGGCGCACCGCCGCCGAAATTTTCGGTACTCCGGGCGAGGAGGTCACCAGCGAGCAGCGCCGCTACGCCAAGACCATCAACTTCGGCCTGATCTACGGCATGTCCGCGTTCGGCCTCGCGTCTCAGCTGGGCATCGAGCGCGCTGCGGCACAGCAGTACATGGAGCGCTATTTCGCCCGCTATCCGGGCGTGAAGGCATACATGGACGCCACGCGGCAGTCGGCGCGCGAGCGCGGCTACGTCGAAACGGTCTTCGGGCGGCGTCTGTACATGCCCGACATCAACGCTTCCAACAACCAGCGACGCATGGGTGCCGAGCGCGCGGCGATCAACGCACCGATGCAGGGCACGGCTGCCGACCTGATCAAGCTCGCCATGCTCGCCGTGCAGCGCTGGCTGCGCGCAGAAGGCCTGGCCGCGCGTCTGATCCTGCAGGTGCACGACGAGCTGGTGCTGGAAGTACCGGACGCCGAGCTGGAGGTGGTGCGCGAGCGGCTGCCGGCCCTCATGTCGGGAGTGGCCACGCTGGATGTCCCCCTCGTGGTGGACACCGGTGTAGGTCCCAACTGGGACCGCGCCCACTGACGGTCTGTTGAAAACTACTGCGCGGAGCTGACGCTCAGGCCGGCTGCGCGCTGAATTGCAATCGGTGCAGACGCGCATACATGCCGTCACGCGCGATCAGTTCGGCGTGCCTGCCCGTCTCCACGATCTCGCCGCGCTCGAGCACGACGATACGGTCGGCATGTTCGATGGTCGACAGCCGGTGCGCGATGACGAGCGTGGTGCGTCCCTGCATCAGCGCATCCAGGCCGGCCTGGACATGCCGTTCGGATTCGGAGTCCAGCGCGGAAGTGGCTTCGTCGAGGATCAGGATCGGTGCATTCTTCAGCAGCGTGCGCGCGATGGCCAGGCGCTGGCGCTGCCCGCCCGACAGCTTCACCCCGTTCTCGCCGACCAGCGTATTCATCCCTTCCGGCAGCGCCTGTATGAATTCCCAGGCATGCGCTGCGCGGGCAGCGGACACGATCTCGGCTTCGCTGGCTGCGGCCTTGGCGCCGTAGGCAATGTTGGCCGCGATCGTATCGTTGAACAGCACGACATCCTGACTCACCAGGCCGATGTTGGCGCGCAGACTGGACAGACGAACGTCTTCGACGTCATGACCGTCGATCTGAATGCTGCCGGAGGTGAGATGGTGGAAGCGCGGGATCAGGTTGGCGAGCGTGGTCTTGCCGCTGCCGGAGGCGCCGACCAGGGCCACGGTTTCGCCGGGCCGGACGTGCAGTGAGACCGCCTGCAGCGCTGCGCGCTCGCTGCCGGGATAGCGGAACGACACCCGATCCAGGCGCAGCTCTCCGCGTGCACGGCCCAGGTCGACCGTTCCACGATCTTCTTCGGGCTGGGCGTCGATCAAGCCAAACACGCTCTCCGCCGCCGACAGGCCGCGCTGGATCTGCTCGGTCACCCCGGTCAGGCGCTTGAGCGGCGCGAGCACCAGCAGCATGGCGGCAATGAACGACACGAATCCGCCGACGGTCGTGCGATCCGCCTGCACGTCCAGGGTGACACGGTAGATGACCACGGCCACGGCAATGGACGCGAACACCTGGACCAGCGGCACATTGGCTGCGGCGGCCGCCTGCTCTTTCATGAGGAACTGGCGCACACGATTGATGGCACGCTGGAAGCGGCTTTGTTCGTATCCCTGACCGCCGAAGATCTTCACCACTTTCTGGCCCTCGATGCTCTCCTGCAGCACCTGGGTGACATCGCCCACCGCGTGCTGGGTCTCGCGCGTGAGGCGGCGCAGCCGGCGATTGAACAGGCGCACGATCAGGGCAATGGGCGGAATGGTGATGAAGGTGATCAGGGTGAGCCGCCAGTTCAGCCACAGCAGGTAGGTCAGCAATCCGATCACCGTGATCGAATCGCGCACCAGGATGGTGACCACGTGCGTAACCGCGCTGGAAACCTGGTTGACGTCGAAGGTGAACTTGGATATCAGCTTGCCGCTCATGATTTCGGCGTAGAAATTCTGCGGCAGCGCCAGCATCTTCGCGAACATGTCACGGCGCAGGTCCTGCACCACGCGCTGACCGACGTAAGCACTCGCGTACGATCCCATGAACATGCCCAGGCCGCGCACCAGGAACAGTGCGACCATCATGAACGGCACCCAGCGCATGAACTGTGGATCGCGATCCACGAACGTGCCGTCGAGAAAGGGCTTGGCTGCGGCCGGCAGGGCGACCTCGGTGGCAGCCGAAATTACCATGCCCAGGATCGACACCGCGAAGATGCTGCGATACGGAACGACGTAGCGCAGCAGGCGAAAGTAGAGCTGGCTGCCGCTCATGACGCTGCGTCGCACCGCGCAAAGGCAACGGTTCGGAGAATGGACCGGATGCAGAGGTCGTTGCAGATCACGGGGGCGATGGCGCTCGGACGGGCAGAGCGCAGTTTACCGCGCCATCGACGCACGGACCTGCCATCCATCACTCCATCATGGAGCTCATTCGCGGCCACCCCGAAAGACGTGCCGGGCTCGACCCGATCCAGCCGGGACTGCTCGGATGCCGGATATCCCCTGAGCAGGGTCCGATTTCCCTGAGGCACGGGACGATGGTCAGGTACCGGGGGCCGCACAGGATCCGGCCGACTGCGACATCCTCGAAATCACTTGCACCGGCCCGGCTTGGCAGTTGACGCAACGAGAAGACGATTACTATAGTGTCGCGATGGAAGCGGAACTGGATTCACTCGACACCAAGATCGCTCAGTTGGTGCAGCTATGCCATCGCCTACGCAAGGACAACACGGATCTGCAGCAGGAGCTGGCGGCAGCAAAAAGCCAGAACAGGGAGCTGTCGGACAAGATCGAAGCCGCACGGGCACGTCTGGAGGCGCTGCTGAGCAGGATACCGGAAGACGCCAAGTGAGCGATGCGGGCGTAATCGAGGTGAGCATCCTCGAGCGCAGCTTCCACATTGCCTGCCGTGCGGAAGACGAGGCAGGCGTGCGCCAGGCGGTCGAATACCTGGACCGGAAGATGCGCGAGTTGCGCGATGGCGGCAAGGTGATCGGCTACGACCGCATCGCGATCACGGTGGCGCTGAACATCACCCACGAACTGCTCACGTTGCGCCTGGGCAACGGTTTTGACATGGGGTCGTTTAAGCGTAGAATGCAGAGCATGTCGGCCAGAATCGATCAGACTCTGGCTGCGCAGGACGAACTGTTCTGAACGTTCACACCTGCTGTTCCGGTTGAAGTTGCTCCCTGCGGTGTTCGTGTAGGTCGTATATTCTGTGAACCAATGTCGTTAGCTTTGGTTGCGGCCTTCAAGTAGTGCTGTTGTGCGCGTCCTCACGTGGGAAGCGCCTGATGCGCTCGGAAAGCGACCACCCTTGAACCTCAGGTTCAAGATGCCGGCCTTGCGGCACTTGCGGGGGGCGCCCGTTTAGTCGGGAGAAAACGAGCGGCTTTGCCGCTCGTTTTCTTTTATGCACGCCGCCGCTGCACCGCTTCACTCGACCCTGGATCTCTCGACTCCCTGGCGATGCGCTACTGGCTGATGAAATCCGAACCCGACGTGTTCGGAATCGACGATCTGGCAAAGTCATCGAAGCAGACCACCGCATGGTGGGGGGTGCGCAACTATCAGGCGAGAAACTTCATGCGCGACGACATGCAGGTGGGAGACCAGGCGTTCTTCTACCACTCGAGCTGCGCGCAGCCGGGCATCGCCGGCATCGTGCGCGTGTCGCGGCGAGCCTATCCGGACGAGACCCAGTTCGACCCCGACAGCGAGTACTTCGATCCGGCCGCCAAGCGCGACGCCCCGCGCTGGGTGAACGTGGACGTGACACTGGTACGCAAGACGCCTCTGCTATCCATCCAGGCGTTGCGCAGCCATCCGCAGCTGCGATCGATGCGCGTGCTGCAGCGGGGCAACCGCCTGTCCATCACGCCCGTGCAACCGGACGAGTGGGCGTTCATCCAGCGACTGCTCTGAGCGATGGCGGCGATCATGGACTGGTGGTGGGCTGCCTATCTCGGGCTGGGACTGTTCGTCGGCTTCTTCGCCGGGTTGCTGGGCATCGGCGGCGGCCTGATCATCGTCACCGTGCTGGTGTTCATGTTCACGCATCAGGGCTTTCCCGCCGATCGCGTGGTACACCTCGCGCTGGGCACCTCGCTCACCAGCATCGTCTTCACCTCCCTGTCCAGTATCCGCGCGCACCAGCGCCATGGTGCGGTGCGCTGGGACATCCTGCGCCGTGCATTGGCAGGCGTGGTGATCGGCACCCTGCTGGGGACATTGTTTGCCGATGCCTTGCCCTCGCGCTATCTGGCCATTTTCTTCACCGCGTTCGTATACTACTCGGCAGCGCAGATGTGGCTGGATCTCAAGCCCAAGGCCTCGCGCCAGCTTCCGGGACGGGCGGGAACGACGGCAGCGGCTCTGGGCATCGGCGTGATCTCCAGCCTGGTGGGCGCCGGCGGTGGCGTGATCAGCATTCCGCTGATGACGCTATGCAACGTGCCCATGCGCAACGCCATCGGCACCTCGGCGGCGCTAGGGCTGCCGATCGCCATCGCCGGTGCGGTGGGTTACGTCGTCACCGGTCTGGACCGCACGGGCCTGCCACCCCTGACCGTGGGATACATCTATCTGCCGGCCCTGATCGGCATCGTCATCGGCACCTTCTTCACCGTGCCCTACGGCGCCAAGGCGGCGCACACGCTCCCGGTGCCGATGCTGAAAAAGATCTTCGGCATCATTCTGTTTCTGATGGCGACGAAGATGCTGGTGGGGCTTTTCTAGTAGCTTGCCAGCCGACAGGCTGTTGAAAACGTAGCGAGCGGGGCTCAGCAACGGCCTGCCTACGAGAAGCGTTGGCGCAATACGTTCTTCTGTACCTTGCCCATGGCATTGCGCGGCAGATCGTCGACCACGATCACGCGCTTGGGCACCTTGTAGTTGGCCAGTTCCCGTTTCAAGGCCGCGATCAGCGTCTGTTCGTCGAGCGTTGCGCCGTTGCGTGCCACCACCACGGCGGTGACGGCCTCGCCGAAATCGGCATGCGGAACGCCGAACACCGCCGACTCGGCCACGCCGGGCAGGCCATCGAGCACCAGCTCGATCTCCTTGGGATAGACGTTGTAGCCGCCGGTGATGATGAGATCCTTGGCGCGCCCGACGATGGACAAATAGCCGGCCTGGTCGAACACGCCGACGTCGCCGGTGCGAAACCAGCCGTCCGCCGTGAACTCTTCCCGCGTCTTCTCCGGCATGCGCCAGTAGCCCTTGAACACGTTGTCGCCGCGAATCTGGATGGCGCCGATCTGTCCGGTGGCGAGTGCGCAATCCTGCTCGTCCACCACGCGCACCTCGTTCCCGGGCAGGGGGAGGCCCACGGTGCCGCCGCGGCGCTCGCCCAGCAGCGGATTGGA
>JAHCKU010000107.1 GCA_026125625.1 Burkholderiales bacterium
GGCGGCGAGCGCGCGGGCGAGCTCGACGCGCTTCTGCAGGCCGTAGGGCAGCCGGCCGACCGGCGTCTTGCGGATGTGCTCGATCTGCAGGAAGTCGATGATGTGCTCGACCTTGGCGCGATGCTCCAGCTCCTCGCGCCGGCTGCGTCCCAGCCGCAGTGCCTGCTCGATGAGGCTGGCACGCATCTTCAGATTGCGACCGGTCATGATGTTGTCGAGCACGCTCATGCCCTTGAACAGTGCGATGTTCTGAAACGTACGCGCGATGCCCTGCCGGGCCGCGCGATGCGGATCGACCTCGCGCCGCGTCTCACCGCGATAGCGCACGCTGCCGCGCTGCGGGTGATACACGCCGTTGATGACGTTGAGCATGGAGGACTTGCCGGCGCCGTTGGGCCCGATGATGGCGCGTATCTCCCCGCTGCGTACGTCGAAGCTGACGTCGGTCAGCGCCTTCACGCCGCCGAAGGAGAGCGAGATGTCGTCCACGGCGAGCATCACCTCACCGATGCTGCGCGCGCTCATGCCACCTGCTTCTGCGCGTGCGGAAAGACGCGCACGGTGCGGATCTCGACGTCCGCCGCGATCTTGCCGCGCCGCCCATCCTCGAACTTCACTTCGGTCTCGACGTGACAGCTGCTGCGATCCGAATACAGGGCATCGAGCAGCACGGCGTACTTCTCGGCGATGAAGCCGCGCCTGACCTTGCGCGTGCGCGTCAGCTCGTCGTCGTCGGGGTCGAGCTCCTTGTGCAGGATGAGGAAGCGATGGATCTGCGAATCGGCCACCATCGGATCACCGGCGAGCTCGGCGTTGACCTGCTCCACGCATTCCTGCACCAGCGCGTATACCTCGTCCTTGCCGGCGAGGTCGGTATAGCCGGCGTAGGCCAGTCCGCGTCGCTCGGCCCAGTTGCCCACCGCGCCCAGATCGATGTTGATGAAGGCGCATGCCTGCGCGCGATCGTGGCCGAACGCCACCGCCTCCTTGATGTACTGAAAGAACTTGAGCTTGTTCTCGATGTAGTTGGGCGCGAACACCGCGCCGTTGGCCAGCCGTCCGACGTCCCTGGCACGGTCGATGATCTTGAGGTGGCCGTCCTGATCGAAGAAGCCGGCATCGCCGGTGCGGAAGTAGCCGGCCGCGTCGAACACCTCGGCCGTGTCATCCGGACGCTTGTAGTAGCCCTCGAGCATGGCCGTGCTCTTGACCAGCACTTCGCCGCCGTCGGCGATGCGTACTTCCACGCCCGGCGCCGGCAGGCCGACGGTGTCGTACTTGATCTGCCCGTCCGGCTGCAGGCACACGTAGGCGCAGGTCTCGGTGGAGCCGTAGAACTGCTTCAGGTTCAGGCCGATCGAGCGGTAGAAGCGGAACAGATCGGGGCCGATGGCGGCACCGGCGGTGTATGCCACGCGGATGCGGCTCATGCCCAGCACATTGCGCAGCGGTCCGTAGACCAGCACGTCGCCCAGGGCGTACAGCGCGCGATCGAGCAGCGGCACGCCGGGTTTGCGATCGAGGATGTCGGCGCCGCAGCGCCGCGCCACGCCGAGGAAGCTGTGGAACAGCCAGCGCTTGAAGCGCCCGGCGTCCTCCATGCGGATCATGACCTGGGTGAGCAGATTCTCGAACACCCGCGGCGGTGCGAAGTAGTACGTCGGGCCGATCTCGCGCATGTCGGTCATCACCGTATCGCCGGATTCCGGGCAATTGATGGTGAAGCCGCCGACCAGCGCCTGTGCATAGGAGAACAGATTGTCTCCCACCCAGGCCATGGGCAGATAGGACAGGATCTCGTCGCCGGGGCCGAGCCGGTCGAACTCGCAGCCCCCGTGTGCCGCGGCGATCAGGCCGGCATGCGTGTGGCATACGCCCTTGGGCTTGCCGGTGGTACCCGAGGTGTAGAGCATGATGGCGACGTCCTCGCCCGCGCCCTGATCGACCTCGCGCTGGAACAGGGCCGGATGATCGGTGTGCAGCGCGCGCCCCAGTGCCTGCACCTGCGCCAGCTCGTGCAGGAAATGCTGCGCGTAGTTGCGCATGCCGCGGGGATCATCGTAGATGATGACTTCCAGCTTGGGCAGGCGGTCCTTGATCTCGAGCAGCTTGTCCACCTGCTCCTGATCCTCGACCACCGCGAAGCGCGCGTCGGCATCGTCGAGAATGTAGGCCATCTCGTCCGCGACCGCGTCCTGATAAAGCGGCACCGGTACGCCGCCGAGGCTCTGCGCGGCGGCCATCGCCCAGTACAGCTGCGGGCGGTTGTCGCCGATGACAGCGAGATTCTCACCACGCCGGAAGCCCAGCGCATTCAACCCGCACGCCAGATTGCGTACCTCGTCCGCAACCTGGCGCCAGGTCCAGGACTGCCAGATGCCGAGATCTTTCTCGCGCATGGCCACAGCCGCGCCGCGGGTGGCCGCATGCGCGAGCAGGAGCCTCGGGAATGTATCCGCCCGGCTCGTTGCCGCGTCGGCCCGCATGTTCGTGTTCTTTCCGGAGTCCAGCAGAGTGATCGCCGCGTGGGTGTGCCTTGTAAGCGCGAATGGTAGCCGGGAATGCAGGGAATGACAGCATCAGCCGGTGATGCGACGCAGCATCGACATGTGATCAGGACGTGGCGCCGCTGCAGCGGATTGCCGCAGCGGCGGTGTAACGATCGCCCAAAGCGATCGCACAGAGCGGTAAGCGGCGCTCAGGTGATTTTCTTGTATACCGTCATGCCCAGAATCAGGAACAGCACGAACAGGATGATCGCGATCCAGAACAGGATCTTGGCGACCGCCGCCGCGGCACCCGCGATGCCGGTGAAACCGAGCAAGCCGGCGACGATGGATATCACGAAGAAGATCAGGGCCCACTTCAGCATGGGAGGTTCTCCAGGGGAAAAGTAAATGTTGTTGGCAAGCAGCGTACCGTGGTGCGGGCGGATTCCGAGCGCAGTCCGGGCGGGAGATAACGGAACGGCGGTTGCAGTGCTCGGGCGAGGATTGCATGAGACTCAAGACACTCGCCGCCACATCGCTTGCCCTCGGTGCGCTGTTGCTCCTGCTGTACGCGCTGATCGGCTTTCTGGTGCTTCCCGCCTATGTCGAGCGCGAATTGCCGCGCCAGGCGCAGGCGCGCCTGGGCATCTCCGTGGATGTCGCGGGCGTGCGCTTCAATCCCTTTCTGCTCGCGTTCGAAGCGCATGACGTTCGACTGGCGCAGCCGGACGGACGGCCGCTCGCAAGTGCGCAGCACATCGCCGCGGATCTGCGCTGGTCGAGCCTGATCGGCCGCAGCTGGCGCTTCGACTCGCTGGTGGTGGACGCGCCGACCATCGACCTCGTGGTGGAGCGCGACGGGCAGCTGAACGTGGCGCGACTGATGGCAGGACGCAAGCCGCAGCAGACGGCAGCGCCACGCACATTGACCGATCTGCATGTGGGCAAGCTGGTTCTGCGTCACGGCACCGTGCACTTCACCGATCACACGCTACCGGCGCCACGCACTCACAGTCTGCAGTGGGTGGACGTGGAGCTGGATCGTCTGTCGACGCGGATGGACGAACACGGGGATCTGCTTGCCAGTGCGGTGCTGCCGCGTGGCGGTGCGCTGGCCACCCGCGCCCGCCTGTCCCTGCAGCCGGTTGCTGCCAGCGGTGTGCTGCATATCAGCGAATTGAACGCCGCGCTGCCGTGGAGCCTGCTGACCGCTGCGGATGGCGCCCCGCCCCGCGGTTGCATCGACGCGGACCTGCGCTACGACTTTGCCTACCGCGATCAGGCCGCCGCACTGCGTTTGTCGGCGATCGGCGTGCGTGCCCAGGACCTTGCGTTGTATGAGACCGGAAAGGAAGCCTCGCCCGCGCTCGCCTTGCATCGTGTCGAGCTGCGCGATGGTCACTTCGATCTGGCGCGGCGTGAGCTGGTCTTGCCCGAGCTGCGCCTGCTGCATGGCGCGGTGCGTACGCAGGTCGGCGAGGACGGCACGCTCAACTGGCAGCGCCTGTTCGCCGTGCGCAAGCAGACTCCGCGCAGTGGCGGACCGCCACACCTGGACCTGACCATCGAGCGTCTGCAGCTGGAGAAGGTCGACGTCGACTACGTCGACCGCAGCCGCGTGCAGCCGCTGCAGGTTGCGGCCAAAGCGATGGCCGGCAGCGCGGCACTGGCGCTCTCGCTCGGCGGCGAACGCATGCAGTTCGCCGGGCGGAAGCTGGATCTGACTGGAGAATCACTGGTCGTTCGCGCACACGGATCGCGCGCCACACCCGCCCTGTCCAGCGCCAGGGTGTCCCTGCGGGATGCCCGGTTCGACTTCGCCGAGCGCATCCTGGCATTGCCCGACGTCACGCTCGAGCGTGGCAGCGCGCTGTTCGATGTCGGCGCGGACGGCGCGCTGAATTGGCAGACATTGTTCGCGTCTGCTGCGCCACCGCGCGCCCACGCCACAGCCGTGTCCATCCCCGAGCCGGCCGGCGATCCGCGTTCGTGGCGCATCCTGCTGCCGCGCCTGCGTGCCAATGGCCTCGCGTTCAACATGAACGATCGCACGCGGGTGCACCCGCTTGCGGTGCGCGCCGCGAGCGTGGGCGGCACGGTCGATCTGGCCATCACCCCTGGCGCTGCCGCCGGGACCATCAGCCTGGACAATATCCGTCTGCAAGGTCGCAACGTGATGGTAGGGGCGGCGGGTGCGGGCGCCGAGCCCGCGCTGCGGGTCGCTGCAGTCGAGACCCGCGGTGGTCATCTCAAACAGCAGGACCTGCTGCTCTCCGGGCTGCGGCTGCGCGGGGGCCAGGTGCGGGTGCGGGTGGATGCCGATGGACAGAGCAACTGGCAGCAGCTGACGGCCGGGCGCACGCCTGGTGCCGTGACCGCCGCGCGTGCCGATCGCAATGGTGCCGCACGCTGGCGGGTACGGCTGCCTGGCCTGCGGGTGAATGATCTTGCGCTGCGCTATCGCGATGCCACGCGCCTGAGCCCGCTCGCGCTGGAGAGCGACGCGATCACCGCCGCACTCGATCTGGTGGCAGATACCGGCGCGCGTGACCCGCTGCGTGCCGAGCACATGCGCGTGCAACTGCAGGGCGTGCGGCTCGGTGCCGAGGGCCAGCCCTCGGCGCTGCAGCTGGCGCAGGTGCAGGCCGACGGCGGCGCGCTGCACGCGCGCGACCTGCGCTTCACCCGGGTGCGACTGGCCGACGGCGAGCTGGCCCTGGCCATCGCCGAAGACGGCAGCATCGATCTGCAACGCCTGTTCAGCGCTCGCGCGCCCACCGAGCTCAGCGCTGCCGAAAGCGTTCCCAGCCCTGCGGCCGCCGGCGCCCGGCCATGGCGCGTGCAAGCGCAGCGCCTCGAGCTGGAGGCGCTGCAGCTGGCCGCGCGTGATCGCAGCCGGGCTGCGCCGCTGGCGCTGGACGTTGCGCAGATCGCCGGCACCATGCAGCTCGACGCGCTGGGCAGCGCGGTGCAGGTGAACGATCTCGCACTGCAGGCCGGCCCGGTCGCCGTGCGGGAAACCGACGCGCAGGATGCACTGGCGCGCCTGCAGTCGCTGCGCATCACCGGCGGTGCGATCGACACCGGGGCACGCCGCATCGGTGCGCGCACCCTGGCGTTGAGCGGCGGTGCCACCGCGCTGACGCGCACAGCCGGCGGCGGGATCGACCTGCTGCGCACGCTCACGCCTGCGACGCCGGACGCGAACGCGGCCGTGGCCGGCCGCAGGGCCGACGCCAGCGCGTGGCGCTACCAGCTCGGCGCGTTGCAGGTGGCTGACGTCGACGTGGCGCTGGCCGACCACGGCTTCGGTGCACCGATCGCATATGACGTACGCGTGGATGGCAGTCTGCGCAATTTCGACAGCGCGGGCAGCACGCGCGCCGCCTTCGACCTCGGACTGCGTACGCGCCAGGGCGGCAAGGCAGCGCTGTCGGGCCGCCTCGCCGGCGCTGCCGATCCGTTCGAGGCGAAGATCGAGATCGACGGATTGCACCTGGAGCCGCTGCAGCCGCTGATCGCGCACTATGCCGCGCTCGATCTGAAGTCCGGTGCGCTCGGTGCCAGCCTCGTCCTCAGTGCCGAGGCGGCGCAACGGGGCGGCGGCGTGCGCGTGAGCGGGCGCGCCGACCTCGACGATCTGCTGCTGGTCGAGACGAAAACCGGCGATCGCTTCCTGGCCTGGAAGCGCCTGCGACTGCAGCCGGTCAACTTCGATTCCGCCAGCAGGCGGCTGGTCGTCGGTCAGGCGTTGCTCGAGCAGCCGCAGGCGCGCCTGGAAATTTCACGCGAGGGCGAGCTCAACTTCAAACAGGTGCTGCGCGACTCGGCGCGGGCCAACGGCGCTGCCGGCCCGCGCAATCCGGCTCGGACGGCCGATGCGCAGAACGCCGACGACGGCTTCGTCGCCCTGGTCGATCGCCTGCGCATCCGTGCCGGAACGCTGCGCTTTTCCGATCGCAGCCTGGTGCTGCCGTTCACCACCGACATCACGCAGTTCGAAGGCACCATGGTCAGCCTGTCCAACCGGCGCGAGGATCGCGCGCAGCTCCAGGCGGACGGTCGTGTGCAGCCGTTCGGTGCGGCACGCGTGCGCGGCTCGATCCAGCTCGCCGATCCTCGCGCCTTCACCGACATCCGCGCCGAATTCAACAACGTGCCGCTGCCCAAGCTCTCGCCTTACACCATCACCTTTGCCGGGCGCGCCGTGGCGGAGGGACGGCTGTGGCTGGATCTCCATTACAGGATCGTCGACAGCGTTCTGATCGGGGAGAATGCAATCACCATGCAGGACCTGCGGCTCGGGGAGCGCGTGGCGGGCCGTCGCGCCGTCGATCTACCGCTGGAGCTGGCCGCGGCCCTGCTCACCAACGAGCAGGGGCAGCTCAGCGTGCGCGTACCGGTGCGCGGCGATCTCGACAACCCCGCGTTCGACTATCGAACGGTGATTCGCGCCGCGGTCACCAACACCTTGCGCAAGGTAGCCACTGCGCCGCTGCGCTTCATCGGCCGCCTGTTCGGCCCCGACGTGGAAGCGCTCGACAGCATCGAGTTCGAGCCGGGCAGCGCCGCGTTGCGCCCGCCGGAGGAGGAAAAGCTGAACGTCGTCGCGCAGTCGCTCGCAGAGCGCCCGATGCTGGCGCTGGAGGTGCGAGGCAGTTATGCCAGCGAGGAGGATGCGCGCGCGCTGCGCGCCCGCGCGCTCGAAGATGTGCTGGCGCGCGGCATGAAACTGGAGTTGGGCGAGGGCGAGCGCCTCGGGCCGATCGCCTTCGGTCAGGCGGCGACGCAGATCGTGCTGGAGCAACTGTTCGCGGCGCAGTTCGGCAACGACGCGGCCGAGGCGCTGCGTGCGGAGATGGCGCGCGCAGCCGAGGACGGACGCGCGATACGCCGCGTGGACCGCAAGGCGGGCGATCCCATCGCGGCCGCTGGCGATCCCGACCTGTACCGTGCGATGTTCGATCGACTCGTCGAGCGCCAGCCGCTGGACGCGGCTGCCTTGGGCCAGCTTGCCTCGGCTCGCACGCAGGCGGTGCTCGACTACGTCGTGCGCCAGGCCGGCGTGGCCGAGCAGCGGCTCAGCGTCGGTGCTTCCGTGGCGGTGCGGGTGAAGGAGGCGGCACTGGTGCCCACCCGGCTGCGGCTACGCGCTGCGCATACCGGCAAGGACATTCCGCTACGTCTGGAAACGGTCGACCGGCCGCAGCCGGAAGAGCGTGCAGCGGCGCCGGGCAGCGCTGCCGCGGCCGCGAGCTGAGCGGTGCGACTCGACCTGCCGTCGCTACTTCACTGCCGCGAAGGCGTCGTCCACGATCTGCAGCGTGCGATCCACGTCGTCCTCGGTATGCGCCAGCGAGACGTAGAACTTCTCGTTGGGATTGACCAGCAGGCCGCGCTTCATCAGTTCGATCGCCCAACGCCATCCCAGGTCCTTGTCGTGCGTGGTCAGATCCATCCAGTTGCGCAGCGGCCGCTCGGTGAAGCGGATGCCCCATACCGCGTCCTCGCCGGGGGCCTGCACCGGGAAGCCGTGGCGCCGGCCGGACTCGATCATGCCCGCGCGCAGGCGCGAACCGATGCGATGCAGCCGGTCGTACACACCCGGCTGTGCCAGCACTTCGAGCGCGGCCAGGCCGGCGGCCGAGCACAGAGGATTGCCGTTGAGGGTGTTGGTCGCCCATACCGTCTCAGACTTCGGGCGCCGGCGGGCATCGAGCACGCCCATGATCTCGCTGCGTCCGACCACCGCCGCCAGCGGGAAGCCGCCGCTGATCGCCTTGCCGTAGCAGGCCAGGTCGGGCACCACTCCGTAGCGCTCCTGCGCGCCGCCCCAGGCGATGCGGAAGCCGGTGACGATCTCGTCGTAGATCATGACGATGCCATGCTTGCGCGTCACTTCGCGCAGCGCCTCCAGGAACCCGGGTTCGGGCAGCAGCACACGCTGCAGCGGCTCGACCATCACCGCTGCCAGATCGCCGGCGTGGCGCTCGATCATCTCCACCGCGCGCGCAGTGTCGTTGAATGGCGTGACCAGCACGGTCTCGCCGGTCTGCACCGGTACGCCGACGGAATCGGGCTGCGCACGCGGATAGGCGGAGGGCTTGCCCGGCACCGTGCCCCACAAGCCGTAGTCGTGCATGCCGTGCCACGCGCCTTCGAACTTCAGCACCTTGTTGCGTCCCGTATACGCCCGCGCCACGCGCAGAGCGTAGAAGGTGGCTTCCGTGCCCGATCCGGTGTAGAGCACCTCCTCG
>JAHCKU010000108.1 GCA_026125625.1 Burkholderiales bacterium
TGCTTACGCCACTGGGTTGCGATTGTCCGAGCTCGTAGATGCAACACTTGGCCGGCTGTACACGATGCCAGTAAGGGATGGAACCGGAGTTCGATGGATGCTTAAGGTCTTGGGGAAAGGCGCCAAGTGGCGGGCGGTACCGATACCGGAGCGAATCCTGATCCTTCTTGCTCAGTACCTGGAGCATCGCAATCTTGATCCAGACCCACTCGCCAACCCATTGGATACCCCCCTGCTCGCCCGAATCAACGGGACCGAACCTCTTTCAGCCAGTGGGCTGTACAAGGCATTTCGTGGATTTTTCCAGGAGGCCGCTCTCGCTCTTCACGCATTAGGGAAGAAACATGAGGCGTCGGCGTTCGAGCATGCCTCAGTACATTGGCTTCGGCACACCTGCGGCAGTCATATGGGGAGCTCTGGAGTACCGGTCAATCTGATCCAAAAGCTCCTCGGTCATGCCAGCGTAGCCACCACGAGCATCTATACCGAATCGGACTCGGAACGTCTGTGGCAGGAGGTGACCGACCTGGAGGAAAGCCGTGCGCGTTGAATTCAAGACCGAGAAACGCGGCTACCTATTGAGGCTGGATCAGGATCTCTTTGGTGCCTTCATTTTGTATCGCCAATGGTGGGGCTTGTTGAATCGTCGCGGTGGCACCAAGCGCCAGGTGTTCTTCGATGAGGAATCTGCCGTCCGAGAGTTTCGGCGTATTCAAAAGACCCGCTTGCGCCGTGGCTACCTATCAGTCGACAGACAGTCGACTGTCTCGCCAGGATGCCAATTTGGTTGTGGATGTGATGACTAGCGGTCGACAAGGCGTCACGACCACGCATGAGAAGTCGACTGGCGGTCGGCTAGCGGTCGAGTCAGGGCCATGTCGCAACTTCGTTGATCGTCTAGCAGTCGACAAGGTGATGAAAGTGTCAGGAATCCTCGTCTAGGACTGGCGAACGGGGTCATCAAGTCTGCATGCTATGACCAGCAACCCAACGTGTTGATCTATATACCCTTCCGGCTGTCGCATTCAGGATAGGCAAAGATATCGGCAAAAAAATCGCGTTCTTGATAATGGTAATTATCATGAATGCAATGACTATTGTCTCGGTCTGAGTCGTTGGTAGTGGGTAGATTGCCTTCGGGTAACCCCGGTTTCTCAACACATAGCTACCAGAAGATGTCAGCTTTATATCTGAAAAAAAGATTGCCTCTCGCAAGAGTTGTTCACGGGCACGGCAGGTTTCGGAGTCGAGCAGTCGGTCCACGAAAAAGCTGGCCGACAGTTCGTCGGCCATTGCTGACGCTGGAGAATTGGGCTGTGGTGGGCGGCAGTAGATCGGTTACCGGTCGTTGCTTGCTTGCATCGACCCGCCACTTCCCAATCAGGCAAAGCTACTGACTACGGGGACGTATGAGCGCACAAACTTAACGCACCATACTTAGTCCCGGCACACCGCGCAAAGCCTGCAATGGCTGGCCTGAAAACATAATTTCCAGATACTTCCATGCGGAGCGTGAATGCTCTATTGCAATTGCCTGTGAGCGCCTCGCTCCTAAGGCGGCAGCCGGTCGTCAGATTGCCCGCCCCTCGCCGGCCTCTTCATGGGTCCTGCCGTCGCGAATGTGGTAAATCCGTTTGAAGGTGGGGATAATTTTTTCGTCATGGGTGACGACGATGATCGCGGTACGGTATTGGCGTGCCAGATCGTTGAGGATGCGCACCACCGTCAGCGCCCGCTCGGAATCCAACGGCGCGGTTGGCTCGTCGGCAAGGATCACCGGCGCGTGGTTGGCCAGCGAGCGGGCAATCGCGACGCGCTGCTGCTCGCCGCCGGAAAGTTGCGACACCTGCGCTCCGGCGCGGTGCCGCACATCGAGCGCGGTCAGGAGTTCCAGCGCGCGCTTGCGGGCGGCGGCGTTGTCCTGGCCCGCCAGCATCGGCAACAGCGCGACGTTGTCGGTAACGTCGAGGAAGGGAATTAGATAGGGCGCCTGGAAGACGAAACCGATACGGTCGCGGCGCAGCGCACGCAAGTCGGGAATCTTCCAGGCGTCGTCGTAGATCACCTCGCCGGCCAGTTCCATACGCCCGGCGGTAGGTTCAATTACCGCGCCCAGGCATTTCAGCAGCGTGCTCTTGCCCGAGCCACTGGGGCCGACCAGGCCAACCACCTCGCCCGGCCAGATGGTCATGTCCACGCCCTTCAGCGCATCGACGGCAGCATCGCCGGTGCCGTAGCGCTTCTTCAGGCCGGTAAGGCAGATCGCGGGCGGGTTATCCAGCCTATCCACCGATGGCCTCCGCGGGATCGATTGCCAAGGCGGCGCGAATGGCGACGCTACTCGCCAGTGCGCAGATCGTCATCACAATGGCGAAGCCGCTGAGGGCATCCTGCGGCAGAAGCAGCACGTATTTCGGGAAGGCTGGCCCCCACAGGCCGGCGGCGATGCGACCGACGAGGAAGCCGATTACGCCGAGCGCCAGCGCCTGTTGCAGAATCATGCCGGCGATGATCCGGTTCTTCGCGCCGATCAGTTTCAGCACCGCGATTTCCCGTACTTTAGCCAGGGTCATTGTGTAGATGATGAAGGCGACGATGGCGGCGGTAACAATGGCGAGGATGACGAGGAACATGCCGATCTGCTTGGCCGAGGTGGCGATCAGCTTGGCGACGAGGATGTCTTCCATCTGCGCCTTGGTGTAGGCGGTCAGGCGTTTCCAGCGCTGGATTTCGCCGGCGACAGCTTCCGCGTCGGCCCCCGGTGCGAGTCGTACCAGCACCGTATTCACGCTGCGTGCCTGGGAGACGCTGGCCTGCGCTGCTTCGAGCAGGCCGGGTATGCCGGGGCGGTTGAACGCCGGGTTGGCCGCGGTACGAGCGCGTTCGTTGACCAACGCATCGTTGTCCTTGAGGAACTGTATCTCCTGCGCGTCTTTGAGCGGCACGAAGATCATCGGATCGCCCGAGGACGACACCATGCGCCGCGTCAGGCCAACCACGGTGTAGTCGTGGCGGCGAATCTTGACGCGTTCTCCGAGCGCAAGCCCGGTCCTTTCGTCGGCGATGGCTTCGTAATGGCCTTGTAGGATCGGCCGGCCGGCAGTCAGGTAGGGCGGTGCGCCGGGGCGCCCACCCGTCTCTGGGCGGTCGACTTCGATGCCGACGATCATCACACGGGTGTCCTTCCCGGCATGTGCCATCTGGATCGTCAGGTAGGCCGCGTTGCCGGTTTCCGCCACGCCCTGGATGCCAGCGATACCGCGCCAGGCGTCGTCACGGATTGACGAGGGTTCGGCGTACGGTCCCAGCGTGCCCTGCTGTACCACCCACAGGTCGGCCCCGCTGTTGTCGATCAGCACCTGGCCGTCATCGACCATGCCGCGGAACACGCCGGCCATGGTCAGGGTCGCGCCGATCAGCAAGCCCAGTCCAATGCCCGTGAACAGAAACTTGCCCCAGCCATGTAGGACGTCGCGGCCGGCGAGGTTGATCATTGCAGCCCATCCACGGGCTTGATGCGCGTGCCGTCGGCGATCGTCCTGCCGGAATGGACGATCACCGCATCGCCGGTCGCAAGTCCCTGGCGGATCTCCACTAGTCCGTCGGCGGAGATCGCGCCGGTTGTTGCCGGCCGGAAGCGCGCGCGGCCCTCCGCCACCTGCCAGACGCCGCTGCTGGTGCCCTGGCGGTGAATGGCGGCGGCGGGGACGGTCAGTGCTTTGTCGATGGGCGGCAGACGCAGCGTGACCTCCGCTAGCTCACCGATCGCCAGTTGGCCGAAATTGTCGTTGAGCACTACGTTGGCAATGCGTTCCTCGGTCACTGCGTCACCCACCCAATCGACGCGTTCGACCCGTCCAGCGAGCTTTTCTTGGGGCCGCGAACGCAGCGTGACTTCCGCCGACAGGCCAGGAGTCAGGCCATTGGAGCGGCCCTGGTCGATGCGCACGCGCAGCCACAGCGAGGCCGGGTCGATCACCTGGATCACCGCTTGGCCCGCCACCACCGTGGTGCCGGGTTCGGCGAGGCGCGCGGTGACGATGCCATCCACCGGGCTGACGAGGCGCAGGTTGGCGCGATTCAGTCCGGCACCGGCGGCCTCCGATTGCGCCCGCCGCAGGTCCTCCTTCGCTGCCGCAAGCGCGGCGGCGGCGGACTGTCGTGCCGCCTGCGTGGCGGCCGCGTCATGGGCTTTGGCATCGGCGGCTTCCTGGCTGACGAAGTTCTTCCGGCGCAGGTCGGCGTAGCGCTCCGCGCTGTTTTTTGCCAGTTGCGCCCGACTGCCCGCTTCGGCCAGCGCAGCTTCGGCCGCTGTCACGCGCTGCACGGCGGCGGCGGCCGCCGCCGCGCCGGCGGCGAGGCGCGCATCGAGGTCAACCGCTTCCATTTCCGCCAGCAGCTGGCCGACCTTGACGGCGTCGCCTTGGTCCACCAGCATGCTTGCGACACGCCCGGCCTGGGTCGGCCCAATGGCGTGACTGCGGCGTGCCTCGACCGTGGCGATGCCGAACAGCGTGCGCTCGATCCGCGCTTCGCGGGCTTGCGCCACGGTCACCTTAACTGGCGCCAGCGGGCCTTGGGTGGCAACGATCCAGCCGAAGCCGGCGAGAAAGGCGATGGCAAGCAAGCCAACGACCAGCGTCCGTTTGGAGGGGGTGTTCATGACCGGGCTCCGCGAAATCCGTCGAGCAGGAGGGGAAAGATGCGCTGTGCTGCTTCGCGCATGTCGAGCGCACCGGAGAAGAGTGTGCTTTGCACGACAAGACCCTGGATGGTGCCAACGAACAGGACCGCCGCTGCTTCTTCGTCCAGGTCGGAGGGCAGCTCACCCGCCTCCTTGGCGCGACAAAACAAGGTTTTCAGGCGCTCGCGGTAGCCGCCGACAATGTTGCACGCCAGCGCCTGGAGGGGCGAACCGGCCGGCCGTTGAAGCTCGTGGAACAGGATACGCGGCACGCCGGGATGATCGGTGACGAAGGCCACCTGTGCGTGAAACAGCCGTTCCAGCAATTCCAGCGGCGTGCCGCCGGTGGCGATGGCGACATCGGCGACACGTCCGAGGCGGTTGCCCAACCAGTCGAATACGGTGCGCCAAATTGCTGCCTTGTCGGGAAAGTGGCGGAACAGCGCACCATGGGTGACGCCGATGCGCGAGGCGATGGCCTGGGTGGTGATGCCATCGGGGCCATGCTCGCCCGCCAGTTGGATCACCGCCTCAACGGTTTCCTCGCGACGCGTCTCCGCCGACTGGCGTTGGCGAGGCTCGGCAGCTGATGTTTCCGGAGCAGGAGTGCTGTTCATGATGAGCAAGAGGTAAGTAACTTGTTACTATCTTACTCAAGAGTCCATGAACTTCCGACTCAGTGTTTGTTACAAATTGCAATTCGCCGAACTCTGAATTTATGTAGAGGCAATCCAGGGCACGCGGATGCCCCCTTCCGTGAGGTCCATCTGGCCGCCGACCAGCGGTCAATTATCGGAAAAGCGTTCGCCGCCTGCTACTGAATTGTGGCGACTTCCGCTTAGGATAAATTGTGTGAGTCTGCCGACTGGCAAGCCACTGATCAGCGCAAATTGCTGCCTGACGGCCGGTCGGTAGCGCATTGCGGGCGATGTTGGCGCGCATGCCAAAAGGCCGCTCCAGCCGACACTCGCTCCTATTGAGACTCGTATAAGTAGATGACGTCAGATCGCCAGCTCAGCTTGTTTCCAGAACGCGGTGATCAGCGTTGGTCTGCGCTGCATGGACTTGAGGCGATAGCGGGCGAACCGACCGACTTCGCCAATAGTGTCGAGGCACAGATTGGCGATTTCATGCTTCTTGAGATAGGCCCAGATCGCTTCAACCGGATTGAGTTCGGGAGCATAGGCCGGCAGTCGCGCAACCGCGATATGTCCGTTCAGTTGTTCCAACCAGGCGCTGACCTTGCGGCTGCGATGGATCGCAGCGCCATCCCAGATGATCAGCAGCGGCTTCTTGATCTGTCGCTTGAGCGCACCCAGAAATTCGATGATCTGCTCGGAACGAATGGCGCCGGGAAAGATCCGAAAGTAGAACTGCGAAAAGGACAGACCGGCAATGGCCGAGAGTTGCTTCCAGGTGAAACTGTGCTGAAGAACCGGCGTCTGGCCGCGCAGGCTCCAGGTGCGGGCGACGCTGGGCCGTTCGCTCAATCCGGATTCGTCGATGAAGACGATGGTGCGGTCTTCTCGCTGGGCTTTTTTTTGAGCGCAGGCCAGCCGTGTCGCTTCCAGCGAACAATCTCCGGCTCGTTGCGCTGGATGGCCCGCTTCTCGGGCTTCTGGCAAGAGAAACCCAGCCGGCGCAGCAGGTGCCACAAATGGCCCGTGCTGTATTCCACGCCAAACTGCCTGGCGATGACTTTGCCGATCCGTGGCAGCGTCCATAGCTCGGTCGGATACCCGGCTGCCAAGGCGCCCGCCATGAGTACCTTGCCCAGTTCTCGCTCCTGCTCGGCGTCGAGTTGGCGTGGCCGACCCAAATCGCCGCGCTTGAGCGATTCCTTGCCGCCCTCGGCCAGCTTCTGCTCCCAAGTCGCTACCGTTTGTCGCGCCACGCCCAACTCCCGAGCAACCTCCGACTTCGACATGCCGCGTGCCAAGAGCTTTGCACCCTTCAGCCGGCGTTTCTCCAATGCCTTGAAATCTCGCTTGTGCTTCATCGTCGCACCCCGAAACGAACACAAGCAGATTAACGTTCTTACCCATCATGGCGTTGACAGTTATTTATACGGTTCTCAATAATATTGGCTTTACGGATCGAGCGTTAATGACCATCAAGTTGGTCGCGATGCTCGACTAGATTAACGCGAGGTCAGAGCTAGTCTGCTACCACCCTCAGGGTTCCGGTATCAGGATCCAGTTCCACGGTGGCACCATCAGCAATTGACTGTGTGACGTCCACGTCGAACCCGGCAAGCATTGTCATCCCAGCCATTGCGGCTCCCTGAGCCAATATCGTATTCACGGAATTGAGAACGATGGCCATCGGAGCCATATTCCGTGCCTTCATTTCGTGGAGCATCCAGGCTGTCGCCACTCCGCCTTTAGCTGTGTCAAGAATCAGAATTCGATCAACGTAAGATCTACCAGCCAGCTTGTGCGTAGGCCGTGAGAAAACTCCATTGATACGATCAAGGTCGTATCGCGCCGAGAAGCCATCGTTGGCCACTAGCGCCGTCCCAGTAACTTTCGATCCCATTGCATGCCTGGCCTTAAAGAGCGTCATTTGAGTTCTCCGGTTTCGGCCGCATCGACACAATCGGTCATCGAGGCAAGCATCGGGACATAGCCATAGCCACCCAGAATGTTGACCAGCTTCGCACTATTGGTGGCAAGACGCCGCCAGCCGTTCGCTTCGCTCATTTCGCGGGCGTAGGATTGATAGAAACACATCCCGGTAAGTACTGTTCCACCCGCACTCTCGATCGTTTCGGTGTAACCGAACCGGTCGGAATCCGGTTTGACCTGGGGGCTCGTTGTGACTAGCAACGGGCGTTTGAAGGTTCGCCCCTGACAAAGCCCCGCCAGGTCGCGCAGTTCGTACAAGCTGAGCTGGGGCGCGGAGAAGACAACCAGATCGATAGTCTTGTCCGCCGCGTAGCTTTTCTTTAAGCGACGAATGTCTTCCTCACCGATCCGGTGGCCGATCGGCAGCCGATCGCCACCTACAGCGCTTAGGGAGTAAGCCTCGGGGGTTATGCCTACGAGGTGAAACAAGGCAGTCGAACCAAAGCTCGCCATTGCCGCACCAAAATGCTTGATCTCGTCCGAAGTGGGAAATCGGTCAAAGCCGTCCACCACAGGCACCTGCCAGTAATTGCCACAGATGCGGCCGATGATCGCCCCCAGAGCGCCCCAGTCGCTAAGTTCGCGTGGCGTCCATTCAAGTTGAATTCGCACGGTAGCCTGTCGATGGCTTTCGAGGTGGTAGCCGTAACGAGGGGTGCGGCCTGTAATCCCGGCGGCCAACGCCGATGGCCCACCTTCAAAGTTCGACTTTGCGCCACCAATCGAATTCGTATAGATCACAACGCCGGTATCGCCGAACGCGACATGCTCCCCACGCGTCGCCGCAACCACGGTCTGGTAGTTGATGCAGGTATCGGTCATGCTGACCCCGAGACGCCGAAAGGCATTGATCGCACGCCGCTCCAGGGAAAGCATCCATTCGGCCTGGCCTAGCTTTTCTGCCTTGGTGAAATCCGTTCCCCGGGGGTCCGTGATAGTTGGAATACGTACGCCCCGCTCACCGGCATTCGCTAAATCTTCCAACCACACGACACCTGCTTCGCCCAAGCTCTCTGTGTCCGCCATGATGTGCGCTTGAGTGACGGGCACGAAATCCGCCGCCCCAAAGAACCTGCCTACCTGGATCTGGTGCTCGATAGCCTGCTTGGCCACACGCCCTTGTTCGCCGGCGAGCATTGATTTTTCTTCGTCGTTCAATTTCATGGCTAGTGGTCAAGCCTCCACGGTCATGGGCTACAGCGATTGCGAGCGACCCCGAACCAAATCGTTTGATCCGGAATCGCCCAATGCCTTCAATCCGGATGATTGCGTTATTTCTTGAAAGCCGCCGAATAGAACGAGAAGTCCGAGTACTTCGCGGCGGGAAGGGGATCCTTCATGGCGCCGAACTCGACGAACATCTTCGTAACTGAATCAAGCATCCCGACCAGGCTTCCATCTGCCATCTTTCCGGCCCATTCAGA
>JAHCKU010000109.1 GCA_026125625.1 Burkholderiales bacterium
TCTTTGAGTTGGGGGCGCCACAAATAATATATTCTTTGCTCTTTTGCCTGGCTACAAATGTAATCCACGATGTCATCAATTTCTTCAAGGGTTAGGGCCGTTTTGTCTTGATTGCGTTTTGCTATTGATTCGTACTCCAATACCAAAGGTACTGACATATGGAGTTCATACTTGCTGCTTTTGATAATAGGCGCCACTGCGCGTTGCACCGGAAAAGGCCCAGTACGCCCACCGTAAACACAGTGCTGCTACGAGGATCCAGATTCCAACGATTAGCGCGGCGGCGATTCGACTAACTGGCCTACCACCACCCATTGAGGCCTCCGCACGCGACCTACATTCGGCCAAGGCTTCGGGCGGGATCATCTTGATCGCGGCGGCAATTCCGAGCGGAATCAAGACCAAATCATCGAGGTAGCCCAATACTGGAATGAAATCGGGGATGAGATCTATTGGGCTGAATGCATACGCGACGATGCCACCCACAATGACCTTCGCATACCACGGTGTATCGGGATGACGTGCGGCCAAGTAGAGGGCGAATGTCTCCCTCTTCAAGTGAAGTACGCGCTTCTTAAAGTCTTCTATAGAAGGCATGGCGCTTCCCCGTACTGCCCAACGGCCAGGTTCAGCGACGGGCCGGTTGTCCCTGACCTTGCACAACGCGCCGCGCGGCCCGTCCGCTGGAACCGGGGGTTAGGCCGCACCGGGGCTTAGCCAAAGACCAAATTTCAGCGGCAGTTTCCTTCCGGCGAGTCGCGAGGCTAAGCAGGAACGTAAACCAACCTGATCACATCCTCGCCAATCCGATCATGAGCGATAAGGCGAAGCGGCGGCCGAGGGCCGGCGAAGTATGGCTTGCCGTGACCCAGCACGACGGGGTGCAGGTAGATTCGATACTCGTCGATCAGGCCAAGTTCGGTGAGGCTGTGCGCCAAGTTCGGGCCGGCAACTTCGATCTCCCCTTCGCGTTCGGCCTTCAGCTTGCGGATCGCGCCCTCGAGATCATCCCCGACAAGCGCCGCGTTGGGGCCGACCGATTTCAACGAGCGCGAGACGACCCATTTCGGCTGGTTCCGCCACGCCGCAGCGAAGGCGTGTTCATCTGCATTCCATTCAGGATGATCGTCGTCCCAGTAGCGCATGACCTCATACATTTGGCGACCGTAGACACTGCCCGCCTGCCCCTGAGCCTCCTCGATGAAGTGGCGGAAGAGCGTGGGGTCTGGCGCGAACGCCATATGATCGACGTAGCCGTCCAGGGACTGGTTCATTCCGAACACGAGCTTAGCCATATCCACGTCCTTTCCTTCTGGTCGCCAGGCACCTGAGTGCACACCGCGCCAATGCGAAACGGTGCGATAAGTTGAGGCTTAGAGCTCAGGTTGCCGTTGCAGCCTGAAAGGAAAAATCATCACAAGACGTCGCTGAATCAAGCCGCGCCGCGAAGCGGCGTCGGCTTGAATGAACTGTCAGGTGGCATTTTCTGCCGCAAGGAAATGGAGATCGAGCCGCATTACTCTGCCAGGGCGATGCCCGAGCCGCCCATTTCTTTTGGAACGTCCTTCATCTTCGGCAGCCCATCCTTGATGGGCAGCACCGCTTCCTGATAGTGAACATGAATCTCAGCTTTGTGCGAAAGATCTGGGATTACCGCTGCATATACATCGGTGAGCCCCAGGCCCGGATGCTCCGTCAAGATATGGCCCCCACATTTCTTGCACCATTTGCGATAGCTATTCGGCGTCTTGTTGTAGGTGCCGATGTTGTCCGCGCCTTGTGTGATCTGCACCGCCTCGGGTTTCCATAGGCTAAAGGCATTGACCGGGCCAGCCGACCAGTGCCGACAAGACTCGCAGTGACAATAACCCATTGCGACGGGCTCGCCGCTCACGGTGAACTGAACTGCGCCACAAAAGCAGTTGCCTTTGTAAGTATTTCCACTACTCATGACTCTCCTCCTGGGTGATCGCATAGCGACATGGACTGAAGCGTAACTCAGCTTCCGTTCCAGTGTGAAACTTGTGGGCGGGTACTGTCTGATATCGGAGAAGTCGAGATCCAAAGTAATCAGGACTCGATCTTCGTTCAGACAAACGTCAAAGATAGTTGCGTCCGGATGACGAGTGAGACGCTCTTCGTGGACAGTTTCGGCGCCGTGGCCAGCATTCAGAAGTAACGCCTGCGCCTCACGCGGTAGATTCTCATCTACTTTGAACCGCGCGGCCATCCACAGCTAGGTTGTGGGGACAGGGACTACGCGCTCACGAGCCAGGTCAGCAGCGTACGAGATAGCTGCAGAAATATGCTCCGCCTTGAGAGAAGGATACTGATCGAGGATGCGTTCCGGCGTTTCCCCGTCCGCGAGATTGTCGAGAACGACAGACACCGGGATCCGTGTTCCTTTGAAGCAAGCCACGCCATGCATGATCTTCGGATCAGAGGTTATGTGTGCCTTCCAGTCCATAGTGATCTCCAACTGCGACAGCCAATATAGCATCGCCTTTCAATGCGTGCCGAACGCCCCACATCAGGTGCATGCGGACTCTACGCCACGGTCGCTGTGAAACAGCGTCCCCGGTGCCGGTCTTCGAGTCCGTAGCGCCGATCGCAGCGCCCGACAAGTCAACGCCGCAGTCTTCTCTGTGCCAATGGCCCAGCCAAGCAGGCGACGGGAATGTCGATCCATCACGGTGGCCAGGTAACGCCATTGATCCTGCACTTTCAGATAAGTGACATCGCCCACCCACAGCTGATCAGGACGTTCAACCTGAATCTGGTGTGCTTTGCTCTGAACGCTGTCGAAGAATTGGACTAAACCCGGCAATCGACGATAGAGCTTGGCCAAGCACGCCCGAACCCCGTGCTCGCGCATCAGCCTCTCGACGCGCCGCTTGCCCACAGGCTCGTCTGTCGACTTCAGCGCCGCGTGCACTCTCGGGCTACCGTAGGTTTCTCGGCTATCCCGATGAACCGCTCTGATCCTCTTCAGAAGGCCTTCGTCCTCGGTGGATCTCTTACTGGCCGATCGACTTCTCCAGGCGTAGTAACCCGAGGAGCTCACCCCCAGCATCGTGCACATCGCTCTCACCGCGAGCGAGCCTTGGCAGTGCTCGATGAAGGCAAACGCGTCCCCTTTCGAGCGGAAGTGAACGCGATGGCTTTCCTAAGAAACACCCACTGATGACGATTCCTGTAGCGAGAAGCCCAACTCCGCCGCGCGCCGATACAATTGCTTGATCACACGCTCCCGGTAGCGGCGCTCATAGTGATCGGCGCCCGGGTCTTTATAGTGGATGCCGAAGCGCATCGCGTTGTAGAACAGCACCGCGATCTTTCGCGCGGTCGCTGTCACGGCCTTGGCCTTGCCGACACGGGCCGCCAACCGGCGATAGAAGGCGCCCAGCGCGGTGTCGGTGCGGCCTACGGCCACCGCGGCGAGTCGTAGATGCGCACTGACGGGATTTGTCGTCTTGCGCGTGTGTGCTAACAACACCTTGCCGCCGCTGATCTTACAGCCTGGCGCGAGCGTTAGCCACGACGTGAAGTGCTTGGCCGTGGGCCATTTGCTCAGGTCGGTCCCGCACTCGGCCACCATTCTGAGCGCGAGGTAAGGTCCAATGCCGTGGATCTGCGTCAGGTCAACGCCGGTGAGCTGATACAGCGGTGGCCGGGTATCGAAGTTCACGGCATTGGGTTGCACAGTTTTGTGCCGCGACTTGGGCATGGGCTCGGCCGGGCATGGCTTGTCGGCGTTCAATTCGGCAAGCGAGCGTTCTATCTCAGCATCGCATTCTCGCAGGCGTTCTTGGTAGACCTCGTACAGGGCCAGTGCCTGAGTCAACTCGAAGAGGTGCTCCGGCTGGTAGTTGCCAACCAGCGCAGCGCGTACCGTCTCAGGGCTAGCCTTGCAGCGAACGTCGCGCATCCTCGCCAGCACCTCCGGATCGCGCTGACCGCCGACGATTGCCCGGATGATCTTCATCCCAGTCACGCCGGTCACGTCGCTCACGACATGGTGCAGTTGCAGATTCATCAAGGTTAGCGCCTTCTGCATGTGCTGGATGTGCGCGGCGGAGTAGTCCAGATGTCTCTCGCGCAATCGCAGGTAGGCCCGCAGTGTGGCGATGGCGCGAGCAGGCCGGAAGCTAGCACGCAGCAGCCCGCACGCATGCAACCGTTGCAGCCACTGCGCATCATTGACATCGCTCTTGCGGCCCGGTACAGCGCGGGCCTCGCGTGCATTGGCGACGATGACCTCGATGCCTCGGCTCTGTAGCACGTCGAACACCGGGACCCAGTAGACGCCGGTGGACTCCATGGCCACAGTCTCGATGCCGAGCGAGACGAGCCAGTCCGCCATGCGCTCAATATCGCCAGTGAAGGCCTGAAACGTCCGCACCGCCTCTTCGCACAACTCCGGCGCAACGCCAACGACATGGAATCGCGCACCGATATCGATACCGGCAGCGCGGTCATGGATGACGGGCAGACCGGCCGCCTTGATGGATCGCTTTGACATCGTCTTCTCCTCCGGATTGAGCGCGCCGGACAGGGACTCGGATCAGATCAATTTCCCAAACGGGGTCACACAAGGTGCCACCAAAGCTGGGTCCGCAGCTTCCCTTGGGCCAAGTTTTTTGACGGGGTCAAATGCCTCCAAAAAGCAAGCGGCCTGAAGTCCAGCGCGCTCCCAGCTTAGACGCTGTGTGTTTCTACCCAGAAGGACCGCGACCAGGCGCGTGGGCGGTTTTTTAGGAGTTCATGCTCCAGCTTCAGACGCTCGTATTCCTTCTTCAGCTTGCGCAGCTCTTTGAGCTCCGCAGCCACCTCTCGGTCGATCTCCACGCCCTTGGTCACAATTGCGCCCTCACGTGCCTGCTTGCGCCATTTTGAAAGCATGAAGGGATGAATGCAAAGCGATTCGGCCACATCTCTGACGAGAACTCCCGGCAGTGCACTCAGTCGGACCGCTGTCGCCTTGAATTCATCGCTGTATCTGTAGACCGTTCTTGCCCCTGGCTTCCCCATCCTGAACACTCCTGAGTTGTTTGTTCAGGGTGTCCACTAAACCGGAGGAACTATCGCGTCGGCTTGAATGAATGATCGAATGGACTCCTCCCGCGTGGCCACACGGGTTCGATGAGCCAAACTGAGCGTGGAAGCGTTCAGCACACGGGATCACCAGAGGAGTCCGCCATGAATGTTACGCCCAAAGCGAGTGAGGCCGTCACAGTCGCCATCGATCTGGCCAAGGAGGTTTTCCAATTGAGCTTCGCCGATGCGAGTCTGCGAGTGCTAGCACACAAGCGCCTCAGCCGCAGCGCATTCGCGCGCGAGTTCGATAACCGTGTACCGCTACACGCGGTGATGGAAGCGTGCGGCTCGGCGCATTACTGGGCGCGCCGGCTGCAACGGCTCGGGCATCGGGTCACGTTGTTGCCCGCGCACCAAGTCAGGCCGTATGTGCTGCGACGCAAGACCGACCGTACCGATGCCGATGGGCTGCTTGAAGCCCTGCGCTGCGAGGGCCTTCGTCCGGTGCCAGTGAAGACGCCGCAACAGCAGGGTATCCAGGGTCTGCATCGCATTCGCGAGCACCACAAAGCGCAACGCACCGCGGCGATCAACGCGATGCGGGGCCTGCTGCGCGAGTTCGGCATCACCATCCCTGCCGGGGCGGCCAAGGTACGCCCTGCCGTGCTGGCCGCGCTGGAAGACGGCGACAATGATCTGCCGATGGCGTTGCGGCATGCGATTGCGGGGCTGCTGGAGCAGGTCGCCGGCCATACCGCGGCGATGCAAGCCATCGAAGCGTCGCTGGCCGAGTTCAATGCCCGCGATACATGCAGTCAGCGCCTGCAACAGGCGGGCGGTGTGGGCCTGCTCACGGCCACCGCGCTCAGCGCCAGCCTGGGTGAGGTGGATCGCTTCACCAGTGGCCGCCACTTCGCCAGCTATCTCGGCCTGGCCCCGCGTGAACATTCCAGCGGCAACAGGCGCAAGCTGGGGCGCATCACCAAGCGTGGCGACACGTATTTGCGCACGCTGCTGATCCACGGCGCACGCGCGAACCTGCGTAGCGCCTTGCTGGCTCGAAAACGCGGCACCGAGCTGAATCGCACCCAGACCTGGGCGCTGCAACTTGCCGAGCGCGTCGGCCACAACAAGGCGGCTGTTGCATTGGCCAACAAGACTGCACGGCGGCTATGGGCCGCCGAGCACCACCGAAGGGCCTTCGACCCGAACCAGATCAGCCTGGGACCTGCCACCGCAGCCCATTAACCCCTAACCCGCTCCCGCGTTGCACCGAAGTCTCGCAGTCATGGCAGGCGTGTCGATCCCCGAAGCAGTCAGGCCGATAACAATTGTGGCGAGCATCCCGCCGATTGAACGAGTGGCCCTGCTTCGCGGATTCCATGATGGCCCGAGCCACTACGCTCACCCCAAGGCCGAATACACGAACGCAATCGCTCCGCTTTGCCAGACAGCCAGATCAAGGATTGACGAGAGAGTCCATACAGAATTGTTAGGCCAGTGCCGACACCGCGACCATAGGATTTGGATTTGGCGGTATTACGGCCTGCTTCTTACAGCTTCGGCTTGCTGGCCTTGCTCTCGCGCGCCTTAACCGCCGCCTGGCGCTGGGCTTCGACCCACTCCTGGCTTGCCAAGTAAGCCTTTGCCCAACCAGGCACGTCGGTCAGGATGGCTCTCACCGTGCGCGCAGGGCCATTGAGCACAGCCGACATCCTGTATTCCAGCATGCTCGCGCACTGGGACGGATTGGTGATCTTCTTGCGAGCCATCATGCTGCCCACGCCGTCCATGACGCCGCCCTCCGGAGCGCTGCCTGACGCCACGTTGTTGCCGACCTGCATGCAGTTCACGGCGCCACGGGGTGCGAGCCACATCAGCGATCCGGTCTGCTCAATATCAGGTTTGCCGTATTTATCTGTCAAGGCCGCCCGGTACTCGGCCACCGTCGGAGGGTCTATGGGATTGGAAATATTCCGCCGTATCATCACGAGGTAGCCACCCTTGGGCGGCGGCGCGAAAGCCAGTTTGAAGTTGTCCACCACGCGGCCACCGCTCCGGTTTTCACGCTTCTCGGCGGCAATGTTGTCCAGGAAGGCCTCGGTTTCGTGGCCGTTGACGCCGTCGTTGTAACTATAGGTCGCCATGTTTTCGGAGAACGATTTGGGGTCGAAGCCGGCCGCCACGAGCGCGGCTTTCGCCTGCGCGGGCGACATGCCGAGCTTGAGACCGGCAATGTCGTATTCCGATGCGAACGCGCTGAAACCAAAGCAGCCGGCGAACAGGGCCAAGAGCGCATGGCGAATAAGCAACCTCATTTTGGCGACCTCCTATGCGAGTGTGTTGAAAGTGTGCCGTGTAACAAGTGTGTATCTGTACGTTTATATGGGCCTAACGCTGCGCTTGAGCTGCGGCCGACGAGCGAGCCGAGTACTGCCAGCGGTACGCTGGCAGTACTCGGCTCGAAGCGCTGGTTAGAGCCCGTTTTTGGCGCAGATGACCCTGATGTGAAAGGGCGTTGCCGTGCGCGAGCCAGATGCCAAACGCAGACAGAAGAAAAGCGATGACAGCGAAGGTGATCGCAATCCATTGAAGCCGTGTTGCTTGCCGCGCGCTCATGCGCGTGTGATGTATCGCCAGATGATCAGAAAGGGAGGTTACACCAGTCGGCAAGCGCATCTGCCAATCGGGACAAGGTAAATGGCTCTGACGCCAGTAACGACGGTTAGCTATGGCGCAGAACGACGTTGGTTCAACCCTGACGTTTGACATGAGGATGGTGCGCGGAGCGTACTACGCGAGGCCAAGCTTATCCAGGTCAGCAACCTTAGAGGTCACCGCGTCGAACTGGGGGTCGGTGAAGTACTCGATACGTAGCGCGCACACTTCACACTTGTCGGGAGGAGGGCCAGCCTTACGATGCCGATAACGTTCGTATCTGTGCTGAAAATACTGACCAAGTTGGCGTATCACCTGAGGTGACCTGACGGGCTCTAAACGTCGGAGTTCGCCCGCGGACGGATGCGAGCGCAGCCCGCTATAGGCCGTCGGGCGCAACGATGGGTTAGGCGCTTGGCTCAAAGGACTTTCCACTTGAGCACCACCGCAATAGCAGCCGGAACGCCAAACAGCAGCAGCAAGATAGGAAGCTCCTGTGCCACTGAGTAGCCGGCCTTGGCTACGCCGACCCACATATTGAACCCCGTGAGTGCGAGCCACAGCAGCAGGAACGCTGCCGTAGCGACTGCCGAGGCAGACGGATAGTTGTGTGCGAAAAGCCTGGCAAGCACCGCCGTGGCACCAACAAGCAGGAACCCGGCAAGAAGAAAGAGTCCGGTACGCATTCAGTTTCCTTTCCAGCGGGAAGCGGGGTGACTGCTACTCATAGAACGGCGGGACAAACGCCCCGAAGAGCACTGCGGCCAGCCCAACGACAGCAAATGTGCCAATTGCTGCTGACTGGACGCTCAGCCCAAGGCGGGGCAAGAGAAACACCCGGGAATAGAAGGCGAGGATGCAGAACCAAAACACAAGGAATGGGTACGCAATGCCAGCCCAGCCCGTTTGGGCTGGCTCGTTGAAGATCAGTAGCGCGGCCAGAAATGCCGGAGCCGGAAGGAAGAGAAGACCAATGTCTGCGGCAAATGGGGGACGTGCGCGCAGTGCGGCC
>JAHCKU010000011.1 GCA_026125625.1 Burkholderiales bacterium
TTGAACGACAGCGTGGACGCATCCACCTCCCAGCCCTGGCGCACGCGCACCCAGCCCTTGCGCGAGAAGATCACGGTCACCGGCTCGTCGATCACCGGCGTTTCGATCTCGGCCTTGTCCGCCTCCTCGATACGCGTGCGGCGCTTGTCGCCGAAGCTCTGCGCGTCCTTCTCGATCTCGGATACCACCAGATCCTCCAGCGCCTTGCGGTTGCCGAGGATGCGCTCCAGCTGCTGCTGCTCCTTGCGCCTGGTGTCGAGCTCCTGCTCGACCTTGATGTGCTCCAGCTTGGCCAGCTGGCGCAGACGCATCTCCAGGATATCCTCCGCCTGGCGCTCGCTCAGCGCGAACGCAGCCATCAAATCCGCCTTGGGATCATCCGCAACGCGGACGATCCTGATCACCTTGTCCACGTTCAGCAGGACGATCATGCGTCCTTCCAGCACGTGGATGCGATCCAGCACCTGATTCAGCCGGTGCTGGGTGCGTCGGGTGACAGTGGCGAAGCGGAAGGTCAGCCACTCGGCAACGATGTCGCGCAGATTCTTGGCCGTGGGCCGGCCGTCCAGCCCCACCACCACCAGGTTGATGGGTACGTTGGTCTCCATGCTGGTCTTGGCCAGCAGGAGATTGACGAAGTCGTTCTCTTCCACCTTGGAAGTACGCGGCTCGAACACCAGACGCACCGGGTGCGTGCGATCGCTTTCGTCACGCGCCTTCTCCAGCATCGACAGCATCAGCTGCTTCTCGCGCTGCTGCTCCGGCGTGGTCGACTTCTTGCCCGCCTTCGGCTGCGGATTGGTGATGGCATCGATCTCCTCCAGCACCTTGCGCGAGGAGGTGCCGGGCGGCAGCTCGTACACCACCAGCTGCCATTGGCCGCGCGCCAGCCGCTCGATGCTCCAGCGCGCACGCACGCGCACGCTGCCGCGACCGCTGGCGTAGGCCTCCTTCACTTCCGCGCGCGGGGTGATGATCTGACCGCCGCCGGGGAAGTCCGGGCCCTTGATGTGCTTCATCAGCCCGGCCAGCGAGATCTCCGGATCGCGGATCATGGCCACGGCGCCGTTGGCGACCTCGTTCAGATTGTGGCTGGGGATTTCCGTAGCCATGCCGACGGCAATGCCGGAAGCGCCGTTGAGCAGCACCATCGGCAGGCGCGCAGGCAGCAGCACCGGTTCCTTGAAGGCGCCGTCATAGTTGGGGGCAAAATCGACGGTGCCGCGATCGAGTTCGCCGAGCAGCAGTTCGGCGATGGGCGTCAGGCGCGCCTCGGTGTAGCGCATGGCCGCGGCGGAATCGCCGTCGCGCGAGCCGAAATTGCCCTGGCCGTCGATGAGCGGATAGCGCAGCGAGAAATCCTGCGCCACGCGCACCATGGCGTCGTAGACGCTCTGGTCGCCGTGCGGATGGAACTTGCCGATGACGTCGCCGACGACGCGCGCCGATTTCTTGCGCGGCGTCCCGGCCGGTGCGTTCATCTCCCACATGGCATACAGGATGCGGGCCTGCACCGGCTTCTGGCCATCGCCGACGCGCGGCAGCGCGCGATCCTTGACGGTGGCAATGGCGTATTGCAGATACTGCGTGGAGGCATACCGGCCGATCGGCAGGCTGTCGCCGTACTCGCCGGACAGCGGCGCGAAGTGCGGCGGCAGGCGCGCGCCGTCGCCACCGCCGGAGCCGGCGGGCTTCGCCGGCTGCCTGCCCGTAGCAGTGGTTTGCTTGTCTTTTTCGACGACAGCAGTATCGTCGAACAGATCCGGTTGATCTGAGTTCATCGCTGTGCTCCCTCGGCTCCCTGGCCTCTCGTCCCCAACCTCCGTTCCAGCGGGATGTCAGGTGAAGTCCGCTTCGACCAGGTTGCCATAGGTTTCCATCCACTCGCGCCGCTGCCAGGCATTCTCGCGCGCCATCATCATGTTGAAGATGTCGTTGGACACGTCCAGTCCGTCCTCCAGTCCGACCGGCAGCACACGCCGCGTATCCGGATTGAGCGTGGTCTCCCACAGCTGCTCCGGGCTCATCTCGCCCAGCCCCTTGAAACGGCTTACGGTCCAGGCGCCCTCGCGCACGCCTTCGTCGACCAGCTTCTCTTCCAGCACCGCGAGCTCCTGGTCCTCCAGAGCGTACAGCTTGCGTGCCGGCTTGTTCTTGCCCTGCGCCGGCACGTCGATGCGAAACAACGGCGGCTGTGCCACGAACACATGGCCGTTCTGGATGAGCCTGGGGAAATGCTTGAAGAACAATGCGAGCAGCAATACCTGAATATGCGATCCGTCCACATCGGCATCGGCCAGGACGATGATCTTGCGATAACGCAGGTTGCCCAGATCGACCGCATCCGTCAGCTTGTGATGGTCGACGCCGATGGCCAGGGCGATGGCCTCGATCTCCTTGTTGGCGTACAGCGTGTCGGGACTGTCCTGCCAGGTGTTCTTCGGCTTGCCCTTGAGCGGCAGCACGGCCTGGAACTCCTTGTCGCGCGCCTGCTTGGCCGAGCCGCCGGCGGAATCGCCCTCGACGATGAACAGCTCGTTGCGCTCCGGATCCTCGGATGCGCAATCGGTCAGCTTCCCCGGCAGCACCGCCACGCCAGAGCTCTTGCGCCGCTCGACCTTCTGCGCCGCGCGTGTGCGCGCATTGGCCTGGCGGATGACCAGCTCGGCGATGCGCTTGCCTTCGTCCACGTGCTGGTTCAGCCACAGCTCGAATGGATCTCGCACCATCTGCGCCGTCAATTTCACCGCGTCACGCGAGATCAGCTCGTTCTTCACCTGCCCCTTGAATTGCGGATCGAGCATCTTCACCGCGAGCACGTAGTTTGCGCGCGACCACACGTCCTCCGGCACGATCTTCAGACCACGCTGCCCCATCGCATGCAGGTCGATGAAATTCCTGATCGCGGTGTACACCCCCTCGCGCAGACCCGACACGTGCGTGCCGCCGTGGCGCGTTGGAATCATGTTCACGTACGACTCGGTGAGGGTCTCCCCTTCCGGCGTCCAGGCGATGGCCCACATTGCCCCCTCGCCCTCGGCAAAGCTGTCGGATTCCGACTGAGCGGCGACATAGCGCTCGCCGAAGAAGCTGTCAGCGACCGGCTCCAGGGCATTCACCGCGCTTCCGAAGTAGCCCTGGATGCCTTGCGGGAAGTGCCAGGTCTGGGTCTCGCTCCTGCCCTTCTTCTCGATGCCCAGGGTGAATTTCACGCCCGGCAGCAGCATGGCCTTGGCGCGCATCAGGGCAGCCAGATCGGCCGCCGCGATCTGGGGAGAATCGAAATAGCGCGCATCGGGCCAGAAGCGCACGCGCGTGCCGGTCTCGCGCGGCCCCACCTTGCCGATCTGCTTGAGCGGCTCCTTGACCTTGCCGTTGTCGGCAAACACGATGCGATGGATCGCCTCGTCGCGCCGCACTTCGACCTCCAGCCTGCGCGACAGCGCATTGCTCACGCACACTCCGACCCCGTGCAGCCCGCCGGCGATGCGATACGCGGCATCCCTGTCGGTCTTGCGAAACTTCCCGCCCGAGTGCAGGGTGGTGAAGATCACCTGCACCGCCGGCACTTTCTTTTTCGGATGGATGTCCACCGGAATGCCGCGGCCGTCGTCCATCACCTCGGCGGAGCCGTCTTCGTACAGCGTCACCGCGACATTGCGCGCGAACCCCGCCAGGCCTTCGTCGGCGGCGTTGTCCAGGATCTCCACCAGGGCATGGTTGGGATTGACCGGGTCCGTATACATCCCCGGCCGATGCAGAATGGGCGAGAGATCCTCGAGGATCTCAATATCTTCGGCGGTGTAGCCGGGCTTCTTTGCCATGGGTACCTCGTTTGTTGTGGCCGGCCACCTCCAGGGCGGGACGACGGGACGGATGAGCGGCCTGGAACGGACGCAAGCGCACGCGCAGCGCGTGCCGCACCGGAGCCATGTCCGGATAGTCGCCCGCGCGCAGCGCATCGACCAGCGCCAGCAGCTCGTACAGCCTGGGGTCGCGTGCAGCCGCATAGGGAACCGACTTGTACAATGGAGAAAACTCGGTTCCCTGCACGCTGCCGTGCGTATCGGCCCATACCGGGGGCAGGCCCGGCTGAACCGGCAACAGTGCCCGCAAGGCCGGTGCCGCATGTGCCGTCGGCACACCGCGGGTCGGCCCTCCCCGCACCGGACTGAACACGTACTTCAGGCCGTGCACGAGAAACTCCTCCAGCGCCACGACGTCGGGGAAACCCCAGCCGTCATCCAGACGCATCAACGACGCATGGTGGGCGCGCTTGATGCCGGCGTGGACTTCGGAGGCGGACATGCCCAGCTCCAATGCCAGCTGGCCGTAAGACCAGGGGCTGCGCTGGAGGACCACGATCTTGAGCAGGACGCAGACGTCCTGTGGTTTGAGGCTCACGGGCCGGTAGTGAATTGCCAGACGGCGCATAGTCTATTCGCGATTCGCGAATGACGGAAGACATGGCAGCCAGTGGCGCTGCCGGGACGGTGCGGATCGAGGATGCTGCGAACGCGTATCGCAATGCGCGCCGGAGTCATAATGCAGTTACCAGAGCACGGACGGAAGGAGTCGCAAATGCCCTACACCGACAAGCAGATCGACGAACTGCGGCACGATCTGGAACGGCGCCGCACACATTTGCTGGAAGAAATTCGCACTGCGCTGGCTCGCTCGGGTGAGCAGCACTACATCGACCTGGCCGGCCAGGTCGCGGATGCAGGCGAGGCCTCGGTCGCGGACCTGCTGGTCGATGTCGATACGGCGATGTCCGTGCGCGACATTCGGGAGCTGCGCGATGTGGAAGCTGCGCTCGAGCGCATCGCTGCCGGCGACTACGGCGAGTGCAGCGACTGCGGCGGCGACATCGGATTTCCGCGGCTGAAGGCCTATCCCACCGCGGCGCGCTGCATCCTGTGTCAGACCAAGTTCGAGAAGAGCCATGCCGGGGAAGGCACGCCTTCCCTCTAGCGCGATGCATGCCCGCACCGGCATCGGCACGCGCCGGCGGGACCGCATGCCTGCCTGCCCCAGTCATGCAATGCGCATGCGCACCCGCCTGCTGCGATGCGCACTGGCGCTTGCCGTGCTGCTGTCCGCGCCTGCACCGGCCCAGGATCTGGCGGTGCCCAGGCAGCATCAGAAACTGTACGACGCGCTGGAAGAACAGGTGTCCGCCTTCGGCCGCGCTCTTCCGCCGCTGCAGGGTGATGAACCGCTGCTGCACGGAGCGCTGCTGCGCACGCCACTGGCTGCAGCGCCCCGGGAAAATTGCTCAGCCCTTCCCGGGCCGAAGCGCAACGCGAGCTGGATGCCTTGCGGCGCATCGGGACGCAAGTGCTGGTAGGTGGACGTGTGCCATCCGCTGCTCACGCCCACCTTCCATGACCCGCGCCTGGTTCTTGGAACGCCTCGCCAATCTGGCGAATGAAGCGCGCGTGCGCCAGATGCGTGTTGCGGTCGCCACGCTTCGCTTCCACCCACGCTGGCATCGACGGAAGGTCGCTGGCACTACCGCGGATTGACCAAGGCACGCTTTCTTCCAGGAGCGCGCGGAGGAGGTGAAATCTGGTGATCGCCATGCAGCCGGACTACCTCACGCTGGTGTTCGATCCTCGGGCCCACCACGGACTCGCGCCGGCAGGGGCCAGGACTGGCGCCTCTACGTCAGATGCCACGGCCGTCCGACTGCATGGTGATCTCGGCGATCTGGTCCCGGCCCCTGGGCGCGCGGGCAGCGCGGTGTCGGACACGCCCGTGTTCGCCGAGGCATTCGCAGGCATCAGGGCGCTGTCATACATCGATCTGCGCATCTATCGCAGCCGCAACGGGCAGGAGCAGCTGCTCGATCGCCTGATCACGTGGCCGCGGCGCATCCGGACGATCGATCCGGGCAAGCGCATCGTATTCAGCGAAGCGTGGCTGTCCAAGGCCACGATCGAGGAAACGGCCCAGCTCGCCTACGACGGTGCGCCGGCTGCGCGCGCCTCGTACAGCTTCTGGTCGCCGCTGGACGTGACCTTCCTGCGCACCGTGGCACGCGCCGCGCGCACGCAGCGGGTCGAGCTGGTCACGGTATCGCGGCCGGATCTGCTGTTCGCGTACGTGGACTTCTTCGATCCCCTGCTGTTCCGCGCCAATCCACGGGAGGTGATCGAGTTCACGGCACAGCGTGCCGCGGCAGCGCGTGAGCAGGGCGGCCTGAGCGATACCGGACGCGCCTTCGGTGCGCTGTAGGAGCATTCCATACTGCGCACGTATTCTGGACCAAAGCCTTCCGGCAGAGGTTTTCTCATGCAACGATGCAACAAACGCTAACTTGCAGTCATGACTGACGAATGCCTTGTCTGTCGCCGCGCCGCAGCATCCGTGCCATGAATTTTCGTTGCAGGAGCCGTGCGGAAGGCCTAGCATGGCCCGTAAAGAACAAAAGCCAGGGCGACCATCAGCAAGAGGAGAACCGCTATGTGCTTCGAGTTCGAGTATCTGTACTGGGCGAAGCTGGAAGAGGAAGCACGCCAGCACAAGGAAGAGACGCAACGGCAGAAGCAGAGCGAGGCTGCTGCCACGGCCGGGCAGAACCAGACATCTGCACAGCACGAGTCGGCGCCGGCATAGTCGGCGTATCCATCGCCAGCCCTGCGCGAGCGGCGGCTATCCGCTGACTGCTACGCAGCAGCGGCTAGGGCGGGCAGTTCCTCCAGCCAGCTTTCGATGTGCTGCTCCGAAGTCTCCAGCACGCGCGCCACGACGCTGACATGAGCCGGCCAGTGAGACTGGCCTGACGCTTCCTGATGCCGCAGCGCCTCATTGGCGAAGGCGGACAATGCGACCAGCATGCGCGCCTCGGCAGAGATCGGCAGGCTTTCCAGTTTGCCGATGTCATGATGGCACCCCACCGCTGCCACGATCACGTCCGGCAGCCCCCACGCCTGCATCAGACCCTGGCCGACCACCACGTGATCGAGGCCGTGCTTCTCGCGTTCCGTATCGCACGGATTCGACATGTGCTCGATCTGTGCCAGCGTCTGCGCGTAACCGGATGCGCGCATCAGCAGCACCGCCATGCCGCAATCCTCGAACAGGCCACAGGTATAGGCACGATCGCTGTTGATGCTACGCAGCTGGCGCGCCAGCCACGCCATGGAGCCGGCGCGCCGGGCGGCGAGGTCCCACAGGCGCTCCATCTGCGCTCCGCCACCTTTGAAGCTGCGCCGCAGCAGCAGACCGGTGACGACGCCGAACACCTCCGCCAGACCGAGGTAGCTCACCGCCTGCTGTACTGAAGCGATGCGCCGGCCCAGGCCGACATAGGGAGAGTTGGCGATCTTCACCACGGCCGAAGCAAGGCCGACGTCGGCGCTGATCAGCTCGCTCACGCGCATGAAATCGGGATCGTCCTTCTGCATCTCGACGCTGAGCCGGGACAGCATCAGCGGTTTGGCGGGCAGCTCGGTCTGCAGGATTTCATCGGTGATCGACATGGACTCGGACTCTTCGGAGTTGTTTGACGGTGCCGGCACGATCGCCCGGCATCCTCTCGAACAGTGCGTGGTTCAACGGTTTTCGGCCAATCCTTCCCGAGCTTGATCGTCACGCGATGCGGCCGGGCGAAATTCTGCTGCGCAGAGCTTCCCTAGCCCATGCGTCGTACCCGGCCACGGCTGCGCGCGATCTCCAGCTCCATCCTTTCCTTGGCAGCCTCCGCCTCCCGGGCGCGGTTGCGGTGGAGGATGATTTCGTCATCGGCGCTCGACAGCCGGCGCGCCAGCAGGCGCGACATGTTCTTCAGCACCTGCGCAGCGATGTCCGCCCTGGCCAGCAGCGCGGATTTGGTGAAACGCAATGCCACGCTGGGCTGCAAGGCACGCACCGTGGCACTGCGGGGTTGATGCGCGATGATGGAGATCTCTCCGAAGTGCTCACCGGGGAGGACGTGCGCCAGTTCCAGGTGCTCGCCATTGCTGGCCTTGTATACCTCGAAGGCCCCCTGCACCACGACGTACATCGACTCGCCCTCGTCCCCTTCGTAGTAGACCACCTCGCTGGCGCTGAATACCGCCTTGGTGGCCTCCGACAGGAGCACGCGCGCCTGAGACCGGTCGAGATGCCGGAACAGATCGATCTCGGACAGGACGCGCAGGAAGAGGTGGTCGAGGCTGGCCTGGGAGGACATGGGGATACGGACGGATCGCCGGCCTGGCTGCAAGATCGGTGCCAGACGTCTCCAATTGCAACCTCTCGTTGACGATTGCCCGCGCCAGCGTCAGGATTGCACGTCCTCCAACAACCACTCGGGGTCTATCGATGCTGCGCAGATCTGTTCTCGTCGTCGTCTTCACCGTCCTTTCCGCCGTCTGGAGCGGCGCATTCGGCGCATCGCTGCCGGAAGCGACGCCCGAAGAAGCCGGACTGTCTTCGGAACGCCTCGAGCGTCTGAGCGCGATGATCGAGCAGGCGGTCGACAGCGGCGAGATCCCCGGCGCGGTGGTGATGATCGCGCGCAAAGGCAAGCTGGTTTACCAGCGCGCGTTCGGCGTGCAGGATGCGGCGAAAGGCGTCCCGATGACCCAGGACTCGATCTTTCGCATCTTTTCCATGACCAAGCCAATCGTCAGCGTGAGTGCGATGATTCTGGTGGAGGAAGGCAAGCTCGGGCTGCACGAACCGATCTCCAGGCATCTACCCGAGTTCAAGGACATGCAGATCGCGGTCGAAGGCTTCGATCCGGTTACCGGTGCGCAGACTTTCACCACCATACCGGCCAAGCGATCGATCACCGTGCAGGATCTGCTGCGCCACACCGCAGGGCTGACTTACGGCGTGTTCCTGCCCAAGCATAGCCGGGTAGGCGAACTGTACCGGGAGGCCAGGGTGTTCTCAGCCCCCTCGCTGGAGGCATTCTCGCGCACCATCGCCGGCCTGCCGCTACGCAATGAGCCGGGAACCACGTGGGAGTACAGTCATGCCACCGACATTCTCGGCCGCGTGGTCGAGGTAGCTGCAGGCATGCCGCTGGATCAGTTCATCGAACAGCGCATTCTGCGGCCCTTGAAGATGAACGATACCGGCTGGTATGTGCCGCAGGAGAAGGTGGCACGCTTCGCGCAGCCGTTTCCAGAACGCGAGAAGGACTGGTTTCCCGAACTGCTGGCGCTCGATTTCACGCAACCGCCGACCTTCCTAGGCGGCGGCCACGGCCTGGTCTCGACTGCAGGTGACTACCTGCGCTTCGCGCAGATGCTGGCCAATGGCGGCGAGCTGGACGGCGTACGGGTGCTCGGCCCGAAGACGATTGCATACATGGCCGCCGATCACGTGCTGAGCGCCGACATCGCGAAGGGCCCGAACTGGCTACCGGGTCCCGGCTATGGATTCGGCCTGGGCTTTGGTACGCGCATCGCCGACGGTGGCCCCAATTGGGCGGGCACGGTGGGCGACTTCTACTGGGGCGGCTATGCCGGCACCTATTTCTGGATCGATCCCAAAGAGGAACTGGTGCCGGTATTCATGATGCAGGAAGTTACGCGTCGCAACCACTACCGCGCCCTGGTGCGCAACATGGTGTATCAGGCCATCATCCAGTAACGCACACAGCCGATCGACTGCGCTGCCATGCATCTCGCGGCAACGGCTGCAGCCGTGCAGCCGTTTCCAGGCACCCGTCAGCGCGTGAGCGCTTCGCCCTCACGCGGCCTGCCTGCGGTGCGCTTGCCACGCACCTCAGGCACTGCGGCGACGGTCTTTTCCGGATCGAACCGGCCCAGCTCCACGGCTTGCTCTTGCGAGAGATTGAGCGGCCCGCCGTCGGCCGGAATCGGCATCGCGGTATGCTCGGCGAGGAAGGCGTACACGTAGGGGCGCCTGCGATCCTCAACGGTGGCCAGGAATCGATATTCGATACCGTTCGGCACGCATGCAACCCGCACCGCCCCCCAGTCTCCTCCGCATAGCTGTTCGAGGACCCGGTGCATGGCGGTCATTACGGAACGGTTGCTGGCGGAGATATTCATGCGCTTCCTTCGGTTGAACGGTTCGCCGGGATGAAGCAAGGTATCTGCCAGCTTCGATCCGCCCCGGCGGTACGCCCTGCGTGCATGGGAAAGCTCCGAAACTTTCCTTGGGCACAATATGGATGCAGTGGGAATATCGCCGGACAGCCGCAGCGAGAAGGCTCAGGAGCAAGGGCTAAGACGCAAACGCGTCGCACACCGCGCGTGACCGGTGCGCGAGTGTTCCATGTCGCGGATGCAGGCAAGCGCCCGGGTCGGGCGCACCGTGCGAGAGATGCGGCTGCGCCTTAGTCGGCCAGCTCGACCTCGTGCGAGGCGGCACGCACCACGTAGCCGCCGGACTTGTCGTCGCGCTCGAGACCGAGCAGGCCGCGCGCGCGGGCCTCCTCGAGCAGTCCGTTGAAGCTCTTGAAGCCGTAGTAGGACTCGCTGAATCCCGGCTTGCGGCGCTTGAGCGCCTGCTTGATCATCGATCCCCAGATCTTCTCGTCGCCGCCGCGCTCGGCCAGGAGTGCCTCGAAAGTATCGATCACCAGGTCCATGGCCTGCTGTGAGCGGTCCTTCTCCTCCGGCATTGGCTCCGGCAGCTCTGTCACCACTTCGCCTGCTGCCGATTCCGGCGCGCTGCGCGCGCTCTGCCTGGGTTTGGCCGGCTTGCGCCGCGCGCGCTTGCTGCCTTCCTTCTCGCGCACCAGGTCATCGTAGTAGATGAACTCGTCGCAGTTGGCGATGAGCAGGTCGGAGGTGGACTTCTTCACGCCCACGCCGATCACCGTCTTGTCGTTCTCGCGCAGCTTGGAGACAAGCGGGGAGAAGTCCGAGTCGCCGCTGACGATGACGAAGGTGTCGACGTGCGCCTTGGTGTAGCACAGGTCGAGCGCGTCGACCACCATGCGGATGTCGGCCGAGTTCTTGCCCGACTGGCGCACGTGCGGGATCTCGATCAGCTCGAAGGCGGCCTCGTGCATGGGCGCCTTGAACTCCTTGTAGCGCTCCCAGTCGCAATAGGCCTTCTTCACCACGATGCTGCCCTTGAGCAGCAGGCGCTCGAGCACCTTGCGGATGTCGAAACGGTCGTACTTCGCTTCCCGCACGCCGAGGGCGACGTTCTCGAAGTCGCAGAACAGCGCCATGCTGCGCGTTTCACCGTTACTCGAGCTGGCCATGCTATTGCTGCGCCATGCTGGCCATGGTGCCGGTCACTTCGATATCGACGCGGCGATCGGGCTGGAAGCACGCTGCGCGCTGCCCTTTGGCAAGGCGCCTGCAGTCCTCTGCATCCACCACCGGCATGCTGCTGCCCACGCCTCGCGCAGAGATCTTCTCGGCGGGGACGCCCTGCTCGATGAGATAGAGCTTGACGGCTTCCGCACGGCGTCGCGACAGGCGCTCGTTGAGCGCCGTCGACCCGGTCGGATCGGTGTGCCCGGTCACCTCGACAGCATCGTAGTCCATGTCCTCGAGCTTGCGCACCAGCTCATCCAGGCTGCCTTTCGCGGTCGGCCTGAGAACGTCGCTGTTGAGGGCGAACAAGGCGTCCGCAGCCAAAGTGAGGGTTTCGAGTGGTGGTGGCGCCGGAGGCAGCGGGGCAGGCTCGGGCTCGGCCAGCGGCGCTTGCGGCTCTTCCACCGGCGCGGGCAGCGGCTGCACTTCGACCGGTTCCGGTTCCGTCACCGGCGGCGGCGCAGCAGGCGCGGGGGCAGGCTCGACCCGCGCGACAGCCTCGGCAGCGGGAGCACCACCGCATTCTTCCAGCTCCATGCCTTCCCGCCAGATCCCGGTCTTCACACATTCACCAAGCACGCCGGTACGCACGGTACGCTCGGGTGTGTCGAGCGCGTAGCCTTGCACCGGCCCGCTTCTGCCGGGTACGCCCGGCTGTGCCATGGGTGGTGGCGGTGGCGCCGCTGCGGGGGCTGCCGGCGCACGAACCTCGGACTGCGCCGCAGGCTCGTCACCAGAGAACCAGCCGGTAACGGAGTTCCACATCCGCCTGTACCAGGGTTGTTGCTCCGAGACCGGAGCGGGGGTCGCACTGCGTGCGGTCGGCTCAGCAGCCGCTTGAGCGGCAGCAGGAGGAGGGCTCGTGGAAGTCGTGGCAGGACTGGTGGTGGTGGGTGCAGCGGCAGGCGCGGGTGCCACCACCGGGGCTGGGGTAGGCGAAGGTGCGCTGGGCAGGGTATCGTCCAGCATCGGTGGCGGCAGCTCGGCTCCGCTCTGCGTCTGCTGGGCAAGCACGGTGAGCGGCATTGCTGCCGATACGACGAAAGCGATTCCGAACTGCAAGGCTTTCGGATTGAACTGAGGCATGAGCGATCCTCGTAACGGGGCTCGAAAAAGGCTGGAACGACGCACGATGCGAAGCGTTCTCAATCATTATAGCGAAGCTCATGTGATTCGCCCGCGACAGGCGAAAGAAGCAGCGCACTGGTTCATCCGGCCTGCAAAGCGGGACGAGCATGCGCCGCGTGCGCGAAGAATTCGCCGACGGCTGCGACCACGGTATCGATGTCACGCTCGTCCACTTCCCGAGGTCCTGCGCCAGTGCGCATCCGTCCGACGTCTAGTATTCTTTCAATATGTCAGGTAGTTGTCCTTGCCGGAGAACAGGAGACAGGTTCAGTCCATGGCCCAGAAGAAGAAAAAAAGCCCACTCGAGCACAGGAGGCGCGCCACGGCCGTTCCGCTCACGCTCGCCGAGCAGGCTCGCGAACGCCTCGACGAAATGATCGCGACGCTCGAGTTGCCGCCGGAAAGCTTGTGGTCGGAAGCACAGCTGAGCGAGCTGCTGAAGATCGGCCGCACGCCGGTCAGGGAGGCAGTACAGAAGCTCGCCTCCGCGCAGCTGGTTACCATCCTGCCACGTCATGGAATCAAGATCTCGGCGGTCAATGTCCAGACCCAGCTTCTGGTTCTCGAACTGCGCCGGGAGCTGGAGCGCCTCGTCGCTTCGAGAGCGGCCCGGCGCGCCACCACGGACGAGAAAAGCCAGCTGCCCGCGATGGCCAAAGCAATAGAGGACGCAAGCAGGACGCGCGACGTTCTTGCCTACATCAAGGGCTCTTACGCTGTGGCGCGGTTTCTTGCGCAATGCGCGCGTAACCCCTTTGTCACCGACATGCTCTCCCCCTTCCTCACTTTCTCGGCGCGGTTCTACTACGTCTATCAGGCCCAGGTCGACGATCTGCCGACTGCGGGCAAGCTGCGAGCGGCCGTCATCCGCGCCGTAGCCATGGGAGACGAGGCCGCGGCCGCCGCGAAGTCGGATCTGCTGATGGACTACATCGATCGGATGACGCGCGATTTGATCATGCGCGCCTTTTGACCCCAAAATGCTAGCGGGCCTCACTCCGCGAATAGCGCCTCTTCCATGAACGGAAGCGGATCGAGAATGCGCCTGGGCTGGAACTCCATCTGATCGAGCACGTCGCGGCGGACGTCCACCCCTTTCGCGACCTCCGCGAGGACCAGCCCGTCGGGCTCGACGCGGAATACCGCGCGCTCGGTGATCAATGTCGCCTTCTGGGCGCGCCCCGCCACGTTCTTGCGGACGGGATAGGTGACCTGCTCCACCGCGGAGACGAATTTCCGGACCTTCCCCTCCTTGACCACGCGCAGCCCGCCGTCGCGGATGTCCACCTGCAGGCCCCCGGTGCTGAAGCTGCCGGTGAACACCAGCTCCCTCGCATTGTGGGCGATGTCGATGAAGCCGCCCGCACCCGGATTGAAGCCCCCGAAGCGGCTGACGTTCACGTTGCCGCCGGCATCGAACTGCGCGAAGGCCAGCGCCGCGAACTCGCAGTTGCCGCCGTCGATGTAGTCGAACTGCGAGAGGCCGTCGAGAAGGGCTTCGGGATAGAGGTTCGCGGAGAACTGCCAGCCGCTCATGACGACGCCTCCGAACGGGCCGTGCTCGGTTGTAAAGTAGTAGTCGCGTATCGCACCGTCGCGAAAAAGCCCCGCTTCCGCCATGGCGAGGGGAGCGTCCGACGAGGCGCCGAAGCCGAATATGCTGACCGTGCCCGGGCGCACTTCGCGTGCCGCGCGTCGGGCAATGACCTTGTCGAGCCCCATGGGCAGCCGCGGCAGGGTCCCGATGTCGGCCGGCACCCTGCCCAGATATGCGGGATCGAAGGCAATGTCGGTCACCATCATCTGGCCTGGTGCGACCACCACCTGGTCGACCAGCACGCCAGGCACTTTCACGCACTGCACTTCGCGCCCGCCCCGGGGGATGACCTTCTTGACTTGCGCGATCACCCTGCCTCCGCAGGCCTTGACGGCGAGAGCGATGGCCAGCGATGCGGAAGTGATCGGTTCGTCCTCGAAGGAAAGATTGCCGAATTCATCCGCGGCGGTGGCTCGGATGAAGCCCACGTCCAGCGGCCATGTGGGATAGAACAGATACTCCCTGCCCTCGAAGCTGACTACGTGTATCAGGTCCTCCGTGGTGCTGGCGGTGAACTTCCCGCCCTGCTGGCGCGGATCGACATACGTCCCCAGCCCGATCTCAGTGAGATAGCCCGGACTCCTTCGCGCCACTTCCCGCAGCCAGTGCATGCTGGCCCCGATCGGCCAGCTGTATGCCTCGACGAGGTTTTCCCGAATCAGGCGCATCAACTCCGGGCGCTTTCCGGTTTCCGGATCGACCGGATTGACGTAGGAACCGGAGATGATGCGCTTCATCAATCCCGGAATCGCCACATGGTCCATGCCCTTGATGCCCATGGAATCGCCGGTGCCGCAGGGGAAGTAGAACGTCAGGCCGCGAGGCCCGCCAGACTGCCTGAATCGGTCTGCCAGCGCCTTGAGCAGATCGTCCGGCGTGAGCCATCCGATCACGCCCACACTGGCGACCGACTGGCCGTCGCGTATCTGTGCAACTGCCTCCTGCGCCGAACATACTTTGCTCATTGCTTCACTCCGTATTTCTTCAAGGTTGTCTGCGCCGCTTCGTGGTGGCAGTTTTCCAGGAACAGGCGGTTCGCCTCGGCATCCCGGGCTTCGCCGGCCGCCATGATCTGCGCGGAGAAGTAGCGCTTGGTCGCCGCCACCGCCGGTTGGGGAAGCAGGGCCAGGCGCCGTGCCAGCGCTAGCGCCTGCTGCGAGGCTTGTCCCTCGGGGGCAAGGGAGTCGGCAATCCCGAGACGGTGCGCCTCCGTGCCGTCGATGGTTTCCGCCCCCCAGACCAGCCGCCGTGCCACAACCGGCCCGCAGCGGGCGATGATCGAATCCATCCCCCAAGGCGGAATCCACCCTATCGCGACTTCCGGCATGTGCCAGCGGCATGCGGGGGTCGTCATCACCAGGTCGCAGGATGTGGCGAACACGAACCCGCCGCCCAACGCGAAGCCTTCCACTGCTGCAATGACGGGTTTCGACATTGCGCAGATCGCGCGAGCCAGCGCGGCCGTCGCCGCCTCGTGCCTTCCCACCTCCTCCAGGCTCATCGAACCGAGCTCCTTCAGGTCGCTGCCGGCGCAGAATCCCGGCGGGACAGCGTCGATGACGATCGCCCGGACGGCCACGTCCCGGTCGAGGGCGTCCAGCGTGGCGCCGAGAGCGGCAACCAGTTCCGAACTCAGGGCATTTCGCCTTTGCGGACGGTTGATCGTGAGCACCGTCACTGCAGTTTCTGCTGTTCTTTCCAGCATCGACTCGATTTCTCCCGTAATCCGATGATCGCCGTCCGTGGAGCCGGTCTTCATTTCCGCGCGCCGGCATCCGGTGCCGCGCCGGTCTGGATGAACCATGCCGCCACGATGCCAACGAGCACGCAGCAGGCGACGAACAGCCATCCTCCCGAATAGTCCTTGACGCCGCCGCTCACGACCACGAGAGACGCGAAGATCTTGGAGCTGAAAGCAGCAACGGTGTAGGCGACGCCGTTCACGAATCCCATTGCCTTGCCGTAGACCTCGGGAGTAAAGATTTCCGCCGGGATCGACAGGAAGGGTCCCCAGGCCATGTTCGCGAAGAAACCCATGCCGCAAAGGGCGGCGGCAAGCAGCAGCGGGCTGCCCGCATCCACTGTCGAGAGCAGGACGATGAAGGGCGCGAGCCCGATGAAGCTCGCCAGCACCATGATCCGGCGGTCGCCGCGGAACAGCTTGTCGGACAGGTAGGACGAGGCGAAGCTGCCGGTGGCGCCGGCCACGAAGTAGAGCGCGCTCCAGTAGCCCATGGTCTGCAGGGAGAACCCGAAGCGGTCAGAGAGATATAGAGGAATCCACACCAGCGCGCCGTAGAACGTAATCTGCATCGCCACGTCCACGAACACCACGGCGATGTAGCTCCTGCTGGAGAACAGGTCGAGAAAGGAGAAATTCCTCCTCGCCAGGATCTTGCCCTTAAGATCTCCTGACTCTCGGCCCGTGAGGATTCCGGACTCGATCTCGTCCTTGTAGCTGTAGGCCAGTTCTTCCGGTGTGATCTTCCGGTATTGCTCGGGCCGGTCGAACACGAACGCCACAATCAGAAAGAGGGGAAGCACGCCGAACGCGGCCGTCACAAAGAACACCAGCCGCCAGTCGCCCGACTGCACCGCAAGCTGAGTGGCGAAAATGCTCCCCCATGCTGGCGTGAGTATCCAGGCCCAGGACAGCAGTGCCTGCGCCCGGGCCCGGCCGTCCCTGCTGAACCAGCGCATCAGGATGCGCGCCGACGGCACGTACTCGGTCCCGACAAGCGCGCCGAACAGCGCCATCCGGAACAGATACTCCTCCCGCGTCTGGATCAACCCCATCCACGCGGTCATGAGCGACCAGGCGATCACCGAGAAGATCAGTATCTTCTTGGCACCGAAGCGGTCGGTAAGGATTCCGGAGACATATTGGGCGGGGCCGTAGAACAGCAGCATCAGGAATGCACCTGTGCCGATGTCCGTCGTCGACAGCCCCAGATCGACGGCCATCACCGGAGTCAGAACGTTGGTCTTGATGCGGTCCAGGTACTGCACGCTGTACGCAACGAACAGCGCGACGGCGACCACCCACCGGTACTTGATCTTGTAACGCATCCTCTCCCTTCGATCCGCGCTTCCGGCCAGGATCGGGCACGCGTCCGTCGATAGCCTGGTCCGGCCGCCTCCCGTGACGACGGCGGCACGCGGCTGAACTTATGAGATCTTTATAATATGTTAGTGATATGTTGACACGATAAAACGTACCCGATAGCCTGTCAACCCATGAACCCGGGACGAGACCGTTCGCACCAGAACCTGGAGATGAATCCGGTGGAGACCACAGACCTGCGACAGAGCACCACGCTCGACACCGACGTCCTCGTCGCCGGCGGCGGAGCCGCCGGTGTGGCGGCCGCCGTGACCGCGGCCCGCCAGGGACTGAAAGTCATCCTCGTCGAACGCTACGGCTTCTGCGGCGGCGGCGCGGTCGCCGGTCTCTCCGGCACGGTGTGCGGGATCTATGAGGCGACCGATGATGCGGCAGCGAGGCCGGTCAAGGTCGTGCATGGCTTTCTCGACGACTTCGTTGCCGTGCTCGAGGAGAAAGGAGGCTTGGCCCCGCCGGTGCGCTACGGCAAGACCTTCACCCGCGTGCACGATCCGCTGGTCTGGCGGGAAGCGGCCGACCACCTCCTGCAACGGGCGGGCGTGAAAATCCTGCTTCATACGCTGGTTACCGGCGTGCTGCACGACGGTTCCCGGATAGCCGGGGCGCGGGCCGTCTCCAAGCAGGGAGCCTTCGAGATACGCGCCGCCGTCACGATAGACGCCACCGGGGATGCGGATCTGGTGGCGATGGCCGGCCTGCCGTCGTTCGTCGGCCAGAACGGCAGGGTGCAGAACCCGACGATGATCTTCCGCCTGCTGGGCGTGGACGTCCCGCGCTTCTTACGGACATACGGCACCGACACCATCATGCCCGCCAGGATCACGGAGATGCTCAGGTCGGCGAACGGCGCCGGCTATGCGCTGCCGCGCTCAAAGATATGGCTTTTCCCGACCACGCGAGCCAACGAGCTGCTGTGCAACTGCACCCGCGTGATCGGCTCCGACGGGAGGGAACTCAACCCGCTTCTTGCCGACGACTTCACCGAGGCGGAAATCGAAGGCCGCAAGCAGGTGCGGGAATACGCTCGCTTCTTCCGGGACCATCTGCAGGGCTGTGAGCACAGCTTCGTCAACGATACCGGCGTCCAGGTGGGCGTACGCCAGACGAGGCAGGTCAGGGGTGTGGCCACGCTGACGAATGACGATGTCGTCGCCGGCACCAAGTTCAGGGACGGCATCGCGCGCTCGCCGTGGCCAATCGAGCTGCACGCCGGCGAGAAGCCGCGGGTGCAATGGCTGCTCAACGACTATTACGAGGTCCCGTTCGGCTGCTTCGTGCCCGCCGCAGGCGAATCACTGCTTGTCGCAGGGCGCTGCCTGTCGGCCGAGCACGAGGCGGTCGCCTCCGCCCGCGTGACCGCCCAATGCTTTTCCTACGGGCATGCCGTCGGCCATGCGACGGCGCTCGCCGTACGCGAAGGGATACCTACGCGGCAGATCGCCGGTGCCGACGTGCGCATGCGCCTCAATCGGGACGGCGCCCGGCTGGACTGACCCGCCTGCGGATTTTTCCGAACTACGCCCGATGGAAGGATCGGGTCCCGACAGCCATGTCTCGAATTAATGACATATTAAAAATATCTCAAATACCCAAAAAGCTGGAGCGATACCGACGGCCATCCGAGCCAACCGTCGCAACCAACAATCACCGCCAACAAGGGAGGAGAAGGTCATGAACTTCAGGAACACCGGATCGGGCGCCGCCTTGCTGCTGTGCCTGTTTGCATCGCAGGCCATGGCGGCAGCCGGCAAGGAGTGGAACGTCGCCGGCGGTGATGCCCACAACCTGCGCTACAGTAGCCTCGAGCAGATCAACACCGGAAACGTCGGCAAGCTGCGCGTCTCCTGGATCTTCCAGCTGGGTACGCTGTCCGCCCAGCAGACAACGCCAGTCGTCGTCGGCGACACCATGTACGTCACCACGTCGCAGGGACCCAAATACGTCTATGCCCTGAACCTGCGAGACGGCACCATAAAGTGGACATACCAGCCGGAGCTTCCACAGGACATGGCGCAATACGGCTGCTGCGATGTCATCAACCGCGGCGTCGCCGTGGCCAATGGCAGGGTGTTCCTGGGGCGTCTCGACGGCAACCTGGTGGCGTTGGATGCACAGACCGGCAAACAGATCTGGAAGACCACGGTGGTCGACTACACGCAGGGCTCCGTAATCACGGCCGCTCCGACCATCGCCAAGAATCTCGTCATCACCGGCTACGGCGGTGGCGAGTACGGCGCGCGCGGCGCAATCACCGCCTACGACCAGGCCACCGGCAAGCAAGTCTGGCGAACCTACACGATCCCGGAGCCCGGCGAGCCGGGCAGTGAAACCTGGCCGAACGACGACAGCTGGAAGCGTGGCGGCGGGACCGCATGGCATACGGGCTCCTACGATGCGCAGCGCAACCTCGTCTACTACGGCACCAGCAACCCCGGACCGTGGACGGCAAGCGTGCGCGGGCCGGGCAGCAGCGACTACGGCAGGTTCACAAACCTCTACACGGCAAGCACCCTGGCGCTCGACGCCGACACCGGCAGAATACAGTGGCATTATCAGCACACGCCCCACGATGCCTGGGATTTCGACGCCGTCAGCGAGAAAGTCCTGGTGGACCGGGAAGTGGACGGAAAGAAGCAGCCGCTGCTGTTCACCGCGGACAAGAACGGATTCTTCTACGTCCTGAACCGCGACGATGGCAAGCTGATTTCCGCCAAGCCGTTCGTCCCGGTCAACTGGGCCAGCGGCATCGACATGAGCACCGGGCGGCCGATCGAGAATCCGGAGAAACGTCCCGACATCGACAAGACAGCGACTGACATCTGCCCGAGCATCTTCGGCGGCAAGAACTGGCCCCCCATGTCCTACAACCCTCAAACGGGGCTGGCCTATATCCCCACATTCAATCTCTGCATGGATCTCTCCCACAAGAAGGAAGAGTACAGCCGGGGCAAGTTCTATCTCGGCATTGGTGGCTTCGACCTGAGCAAGCCTGGGCCGGGCGGCCATCTCGGCGAGCTCGTGGCCTGGGACCCGATCAAGCAAAAGAAGGCCTGGGGCAACAAGTACGACATGCCGTTCCTCGGCGGTACCTTGACTACCGGCGGCGGCCTGGTCTTCCACGGGACGTCTTCGGGATGGTTCAAGGCGCTGAATGCAGAAAACGGCAAGGAACTGTGGCAGTTCAACACGGGCTCTGGCATCAGCCAGGGGGCCGTCACCTATATGTTCGACGGCAAGCAATACGTTGCCGTGGTTTCAGGTCGGCTCAACTCGGTGGTTACGTTCACCGGTGCCGTCGGAGAAAAAGTTCTTGCTCAGACCCCGGAAGGCGGTGCGGTGGTGGTCTTCGAGCTAGGTAATTGAGGGACAGCGACGATGAGAACCCTCACCGTCCTCGGAATCGCGTTCCTCGCCATCCTGGATGCCAGTGGCCCCGCTGCATCGGCTGGCATTCCCTCCGAGCGCAATACCGCGCTCGAGGCAGCGGTCGACCGCTGCCTCGAGGCGGTCGCCAACCTGGGGCCCGATGCTGTGGACATCGAGGAAGGACGGAACCTGTTCAACCAGTCCTGCTCGCGATGCCATGCGTCGAATGCCCAGACCGGCGCCCGTCATCTCGACGTGCGCCGCATGGACATCCGCTATGGCGATCGCATGCCGAAGGTGTTCTGCCGGACCGTGCTCGAAGGTCGCGTAGACAAGGGCATGCCGTCCTGGAGCGGCGCTATCGAGCAGGAGACGATCAGCAGGATATTCTCGTTCG